>CAMWHJ010000089.1 GCA_947174015.1 uncultured Lachnospiraceae bacterium
CCACTTTTTCTTACGGTCTGTGCAGTAAATGCACAGACCTACTGAACAGTTACATGCAATCTTTCTATTCTTTATCCCTTCTTTTAAGCAGACTCTCCTAAGAAATTTGCATTTTAGATATGGATTGTCCTATTACCCTCTCAGGTTTCTTGTGTTTCCTATACTAAATATCTTCCGGTTAATCTTAAAGACACTTTATCATTCTCCACCAAAAAACTGTTCATGCTTCGCAAAAAAGCAGAAAAATTTTTGTATCCATACCGTTTCACATGGAAATCCGGATGCTGTTTCAAGAGTTCTGCACTTACCTGAGACAACAGCACTCCCCTGCCTCCTCGTTCTGTGACAATGGAAACCAGTTCCTGTTCCAGATCGTTTTGTATTGTCTTTAGGGTAACTGTATTACCGGATACTTTAATCTTCGGCATACTTTTTACAAAGCTGGAGGTCTTACTGTAACCATAATCTTTGATATCAAAAGCCGGATATTTCTCTTGCATGGTTTCCTGTATCAGAGATATATTGTTAATACATCCATCTTTCTCCTGCAATAGCTTAATAATTTCCTGCTCCACCTCTTCCTTTGTGGGAAGCTCGTTCTTCATTACCACATGTTCCTTGCCATCCTGCTTTACACGAAGATTAGTAAACTTTTCCTCCAATAGTGTACTCAGCTTGCTAAATCCATAATTACGCACATCGAAATCCGGAAAAAGACCGGTAAGGCGATTCCCAACCTCCGCTAAGCCCACTTTTCCATTGTCGCTGCGGCTTATCATATTTCCGATTTCCCGTTCCACCATCCTTAGATTCGTGACACCGCTTTTCGTTTTCACCAAAGGAACCGTTGCCGCTAAATGTACATCCTGCTGTGGTTTCACCACTGTACGAACCTTTTTTTGAACGAGCTCCTCCGGCTGGCTATGTTCTGTCGTTCGTTCTTCATCACTGTGCTTTGCCAGAATATCCAGATATACAAATTTATTGCAGGATTTTGTCAAAGCATCCGGTGCCTTGGAATCCCCCATACCGATCACAAACATATTTCCTTCTCGCAGGCGCATGGCAAGTCTGGTAAAGTCACTGTCACTGGTGACAATACAAAAGCCATCTACCTTACCGCTGTAAAAAATATCCATCGCATCGATTACCATTGCCATATCAGTGGAGTTTTTTCTTATAGTATAAGCAAACTGCTGAATTGGCATAATGGAATTTTCCAAGAGAATATTCTCATTCCATCCATTTCCCTTAGACCAGTTTCCATAAATTCTGCGATAAGTGGCCAGTCCATACTCACTGATTTCTTCAAAAATAATTTTAGCATATTTAAAACTTATATTGTCCGAATCAATTAAAACTGCAAATCTTCTTTTTTCCTGTACTGTTTCCTCCATATACAATCTCACTTTCTATATTCTAATTCTTTTCTGAGAATGATACTGTTCCATAACTTGAACTGCTGCATCTCACCTTTTACAACCTAATTCTCTTATACAAATAACGCATTCCTATACTTTATTTCCAACAATAACTTTCTAATTTTTTCTCACACAATTCTTGTCCTCACTGCCAATCGTTTTTTGATCATTTTACTCTGTTTTTATCATCATTCGTAACTATTCAGTACCTTCATAGTTACGAACAAAGAACCATGCAAAATTGCCTACGGCAATGGTTCTTTGCCTGTTATATCCACTTTTTCTTACGGTCTGTGCAGTAAATGCACAGACCTACTGAACAGTTATCATCATTCTATGTCTTCCTTGTTACATGCAGCAATCCATATCATTACCCCTATTCTTTCTTGGCTGTCATGCCGATATATATTATGCTATAACAAAATATTATTGGTTCTTAAATACACAATTTTACCGGAAATTACCATGGCGTTCTTTCTATTTTCCAGAAAAATATGCGTAAACTAATGGTAGAATAATAAGTAATGCATAACCGTTACCAAGTTTATGTATAACAGAAAACAACAGATTAATCAAGGAGGTATCTATGAGCAAAAAAATAACCGGAGACAATTTCGAAACCCAAGTTTTATCCTCTGACAAACCAATTCTGGTGGACTTCTATTCTACAACCTGTGGTCCATGCATGATGCTGGCACCTATCTTAGAGGAGCTGGCTGAGACTGAAACTGACTATTATATCGGCAAAGTGAATGTGGAAGAGGATATGGCTCTTACCACCAAATATTCTGTCCGTGTGGTTCCTACCCTGCTTATCTTCAAAGATGGAGAATGTGTAAAACGCTTCGAGGGACTTCACTCGAAGGAACAACTGACAGATATTATGAAGGGAGTTGTAGGCTAAGGCTTACAACTCCCTTGCTTATCTATTATTCACCAAAGACAGCTCTGTAATCTGCCTGAAATTTTACAATCCCCTGATCGGTCAGTGGGTGCTTTGTCATCTGCTCAATGACAGAAAATGGCACTGTTGCAATGTGTGCTCCAGCCAAAGCACAGTCTGTCACATGAATCGGGTTACGCACACTGGCTGCGATAATCTCCGTATCCAACTGATATACTCTAAAAATATCTGCAATGGTTCGAATCAAATCAATCCCCGGATGAGAAATATCATCCAGTCTCCCCAAAAATGGAGACACATAGGTGGCTCCTGCCCTTGCAGCTAATAATGCCTGATTTGCGGAAAAAATTAAGGTTACATTTGTTTTTATTCCCTCTGAATTTAATACCTTCACTGCTTTCAAACCTTCCACTGTCATAGGAATCTTCACCACCATATTAGGATGAAGTGCTGCAATCTCTCTTCCCTCATTTATCATGCCTTGGGCATCTACTGTAGTTGCCTTTACTTCACCGCTGATTGGTCCATCCACAATGGAAGCAATTTCCTGAATCACATCATCAAATTCCCTTCCCTCCTTGGCAATCAGTGACGGATTGGTGGTAACACCACAGATAACTCCCATATCATTGGCCTTTTTAATACTTTCCACATTTGCTGTGTCGATAAAAAACTTCATATTTATTCTATCCTTTCTATTGATTCCGTCTGTTATCTAATTCAAGGTTCCTCTCCTTAAAAATCGGAAATCTTATAAATACTTTGCTTCAAATTCATCCACCGGCATAGGTTTCGCAAAATAATACCCTTGGAACATATCACAGTCTAAGCTCTTTAAAAACTCAACCTGTTCTCTTGTCTCTACGCCCTCCATAACAATGGGCATTCCCAACTCCTTTGATAGTTGAATTACCATTTTTAAGATCTTTCTGCCCCTCGTCTCCTCCGTGGTGGTACCCAGAAAACCCATATCAATTTTCAGCACATCCACCCGAATATTCTTCAGCATATTTAATGAGGAATAACCACTTCCAAAATCGTCCATTTCCACGGTAAATCCAGCATCTCTCAGATTTCTTATTATAGTCAGCTGTTCTTTTAAATTCTGCATCACCGCTGTCTCCGTAATTTCTACTTTAAGGCTGCCTGGATGTACCTGATATTTTTTCACCAACTCTTTTAACACCTGACAGACATCCATAAAATAGAAATCCTTGGGGGAAATGTTTATGGATATGTACATATTATTTTTGCCTCTGCGACTCCACTTTTGCAGCTGTTTACAGGCAAGTTCCCACACATATTTATCCAGTGTGGCAATCATGCCGTTGCGCTCAAACACACCAATAAAATCTCCAGGCGGAACGATGCCCCGTTCCGGATGAATCCAGCGTACCAGTGCTTCACCGCCATAGACTTTTTCATGCTTGTCCACCTGGGGCTGAAGATAGATCTGTATCTGTCCTTTCCGGATGGCACGTTCCAAAGAACCGCTTAATTCCTGCTCCTTTAAAAGATTGTCCCGCAGTTGTTCTCCATAATAGCCCACCGTCTTTTGGCTGTTTTCTTTGATTTCCGCAATGGCCATTAATGCCCGGTCGCACATGGCATCCACAGGCATATTCTTATCCTTAATTTCATAAACACCAATTTTCACACGAATGGCATAAGGCAAATTCAGATCCCTGTTTACAATCTTCTCCGGCTCCTGCTCAAATGCCTGGTGGTTAAAACATCTCTTTGGCATCAAAATGGCAAAACGATCATTGACCAGTCTGCCATAAATCATACTATCATTGCCATGCACTCGCATAGAATCTGCAATACGAAGTAACAGCTTATCTCCTGCCTGCTTCCCAAACATATCATTTACCATTTTAAAATGTTTTACATCCGAGCAAACCATTAAATACTCTTCGTGAGAATGCCTTTGAAGCTTTCTATGTACTCTCTCATAAAAATATTCTTTATTGTATAATCCTGTGAGTCTGTCATGAGTTGCTAAAAATCGTTCCTTGTAAAGTTTATTCATTTCCTCTGTCCGATTACGCAAGATAAGAAAACTTCCAAAAAACCCCTTTACGTCATCTTCCAACCTTTGAAAAATGATTTGGAAATATTTAGTCTCGCCATCCATAATTTCTGTAAAATCCTTGGTAAAGTTATCACAATTATTTAGCTCCCTCTGCCCAAACCATTCGTTTAAAGAATACTGGAATGCCGAATACTTTTCTTCTTTCTTGTCCAGATACTCTTTCCCGCTTTCGTTCACTTGTATACAGTTTCCTTCTTTGTCAAATAAAAAAAATGCATCCTTCATTATACCTCTCCTTTTATTCCACCCGAAATTGTTTTTACAAAAAGACATATATTTTCATTTTATCACTTTTTTTGAATAATAACAATACTTTACCCAGAAAATCCATGCTCCCATAACCTAAAAGTAGGTTATCGTTAGGAAAGAATATAAAATTCCTTTTCCAGCAAAAGCCAATTTGCACGAAATAATTTCATTATCTGCCAGTAACCACAGCCACGCAGATTGTATTCTTTAATCAAATTGAATTTTGCCAGCATACTGCGCACGTCCTCAAACCACACCTCATGCTGTATCCCATAGCCGTCCCAATAAAAAAAGTATGGTGCCTGAGAACGTTCATCATACAATATTTCCGCTCCGTAGGTAATGGCCAGCTCCACAGCCTGACGGTTTCCTATGGTAGTGGCTGCGGTAACTCCCCGTTCAAAGGGCAATGGCCAGTCATAGCCATAGTTGGGAATGCCCAGGTCAATCTTTTCCACTGGAATTTCTGTAATGGCATATTCCACCACCTGACGCACATTGGGCAGAGGTGCCACTGCCATGGGGGGACCATAAGTGTATCCCCATTCATAAGTCATGAGAAGTACACTGTTGGCAGCCTCTCCCAGCAGACGATAATCTTTTCCTTCATAGAGCAAACCCGGCTGATCCGCGGAGGTTTTTGGTGCCAAAGCCACAGATACCGTAAACCCATTTTCATTCATGAAGATTCTTGCCTTTTCAACAAATTCTGCAAAGGCTACTCTATCTTCTGCAAGAATAAACTCAAAATCAATATCCAAACCCGCGTAACCTTTTTCTGTCATTACTGCTAAAAGCTCTGATAACAGCCGGTCTATCACTTCTTGATTATTTACCAAAACATGAATGTAATTGTTGTTGAAATTTCCCTGCTCATCAAAAGGTGTTAAAGTTAATATGGAAGCCACACCAAAATCAGCCGCCGTCTCCAACATGCGTGTATCATCCACCGGCGGATATAGGAGCTGTCCTTCCAAGGTAAAGCCATAAGAGAATACGGAAAGTTCGCTGAGATAAGGCAGAGTTGCCTCCAGTACCTGCTGGTCAATAAATGGGTAACCATAACCGTTTACCACAAGAGGAAAACTTCCTGTTTCTTCATTATATCGAATCAGCAGTGCCTGCCCCACTGCCAGCTGATATGGATATGGAATCTGATTATCATAAGCTAACTGTTCTGGAGAAATTCCGTATAGCAAAGCAATACTGTCAACGGTGTCTCCTGCCCTTACCACATAAATTTCCATTATGTACCTCCTAATTGTTCTTACCTAATATGATGTTGGGGTCAAAAGGCATTTTGACCTTTTGACCCTGACATCATTATATTATGTCGGATAAAAGAAATTGATGATAATAACTTGACAACAGAGGGCATTCCTTATATGATAAACTCTGTATCAAATACATAACAGAGTGTTCGAGACCTTCCACTCTTAAAACAAAACTAAAGGAGAGATATCATGAAAAACAAAAAAGTACTATTTATTACCCAAGCTGCCATTATCGCAGCACTCTATGTAATTCTAACCTCTTTATCTGCCGCTTTGGGCATCAGCAGTGGCGTGATTCAGGTTCGCTTTTCAGAGGCACTGACTATTCTGCCTTTCTTCACTCCCGCCGCCATTCCCGGACTATTTGTGGGCTGCTTACTGAGCAATTTGCTTACAGGTGCCTGTTTCATTGACATTGTGTTCGGCAGCCTGACCACACTGCTGGCAGCTTTTATTTCCTACCAACTGAGAAAATTTAAGTATGTTGTCTGTGTTCCGCCTATTGTGGCAAACACCTTATTTATACCTTGGATCTTACGGTTTGGATATGGCATGACAGATGACTCCATTCCATTTATGATGCTGACGGTGGGCATTGGAGAAGTAATTTCCTGTGGAATTTTGGGATGTATCTTATTTACTGTATTGAAAAAATATAAAAATGTTTTATTTATTAATTCCTAATATAAAATGTTGTTTTAGATCACAAAAACATCCACCTCAGTGTTACCACTGAAGTGGATGTTCTTTTTATCTTTTGCTATTTATTTGGTTTCTTCCCTGGTTTGATTACTCAGCATCTTCCATAGCTGCATCTTCGATAGCTACTTCTTCTGCGATAACTTCATCTGTTTCATTTTCCTCTGTAACTTCTGCCGGAGCTTCTGCTGCTACAGTTTCATCTGTGATAACTTCTTCCTCAACTTCTGCCGGAGCATTCACTGTCTGACTTGTTGATAAGTTCGTTGCTGATGTTCCCAAGTATGCTACCACACTCTTTGCCTTCTTTGCTGCTTCACAAACTGCTTCACCATTCTTAACCTCTACAGCCTCTACATGATACAGCTTATTGTCATCATCACCGTAAGTAAAGATTACAAAAGCACCATCCGGCAATGTCATATTTGCATTGTCTGCACTTACTACACCGTTATCATATGCAATTTCAGGTTCTCTGCTGTAGTATGCTGTAACAGTAAAGCCATCTACCATAGATACTGCTGTCTGGCTGTGGCTTACCATACGGCGTGCCATCTGCTTTCTGTCAATGTTTTCCTTTACATAATTGTAAGTTACATTGAAGTAGCTTGCATTTGAGTTAATTGCTTCTGCCAAGGTCAACACTAAGGTATCTCCGCTTGCTGTAACATCAGTTACTGTGTACGGTTTCTTCGTGTTATCTACAACTGTGAACATTTCTTTTACAACGGTTGAAGCGTTTACTGTATCTGATAATTTTACTGTAATCTGTTTTGTAGCCTCATTAAGTTTTGCAGTCTTCATACCAAAGTCAGCAGTTGTTTCTGGTCTTAACTTATAGTTGATAGACTTATTTCTTGTGGTATTTCCTTCAATGGTTGCAGTAATATCATAAGTACATGTCTTATCCGGAATATCATAAGTAATAGCCACAAGACCATTCTTGGAAATTCCTTTCGTTTCAGGTACAATGTCTACCGGTGCCTTACCAGGTTCTGTACACTTAACGCTGTATACTACCTCATAGTCATCTAACATATTATCCTTGCTGTCAAATACTCTTACATAAACTGTGTCAGTTTTCTTCTTGAGCAATTCGTCATCCACTGCAAATTCATAACCGGAAGGAGTTACGATTTCGTAATCCATATCTACCGGTATCCATTTTACAGGAATATTTAATCCTGCGGATGCACTGGTCTCACCCTTACCTACATTTCGAACTGTCTTGATTACGAGTCCTGCTTCATCTAATAAGGTAAAGTTCATTACGGTTTCTTCATCGATGGTATCTCTGGAGATGGAACCCTTAATTACGTCCGTACCTGTTTTAACAGAAGTAACTGTAATCTTTGCGTTCTTTTTGTCTACCTCACCTACGATTGAGCCCAATACGTCATTGGCACCGGAACCATTTAAAGTAATCTCTGTCTCTGCACCGCTGATGATTACATTGGAGTAACCTGCCTCTGCTGCTGCCTGTGCACTTGCAAAAGCAGAACCGTCTTCCACAAGACCTACCACCTTATATCCTACTAACCATGTGGTATCAATCTTCTTATTCTGTGTCTCTGTCTGAATTGCATCTGTGTTAGACAATTCATAAGAAATAGTTGTTGTTGCTTTCTGTCCTTCCTTGTAGCCTTCACTACCCTTAACTTCGTCTTCACCTACTTCTGTCTGATCTGTGAAAGATAATCCTGGTGCAATCCAGTACAGTCTTGCATATTCAGCCTCTGTTCCTGCCACAGACATCTTCACGGTATATCCTTCACATTTTGCAAATAACGGTTCTGCAAAGATACCATTCTTATAAGAATCACTCTTAAAGGTAATATGTGCCTTACCGTCAATATCTGTGGTAATGGTTGATTTTGCTTCATCAAACTTTGTGGAATCACTGGTAATTGTAACTCCATATGGCAAATCTTCTCTTGTAAGCTTTTCGCTCTTATCATCACCTAAGTAGAATTCTACTTCCTGATTACTCTGTGTATTTCCTTTGGCATCAGTTACCACTACATCCACACTAATGGTCTGACCAACCAATGCATAGAAATCTGTAATATCTTTCAGTTCTTCTGTTGGAAGTGCAGCCCACTCTACATAAGCAAATAATCTTCTTTCCTCCAATGTTAAATCTAAATCTTTCACTGTAAGGAAACCATATACTTCTGTAACACCGCTTTCCTCTGCATTAATGGTCACTGTACTTGTATCAGAAGTAACTGTTGCACTCTCACCATACTTGTTTGCTTCCTCTGTTGTAATACGGAATGCCTGCACCTTATTTGATGGAGCCATTAATTTGTTTTCGTTGTTTACAGTCTCTGTCGGAATCATAAAATATATAGGATCTTCGTTTTGATTTGGAAGAGTTACTGTTACATATGCATTACCAATATGTGGATAGCTGGGTACTCTATACTCAACTTTTGCATTATAGTATGTATCTCCCTGATTCTTAGTCTTGATTCCATATTTTTCTGCTTCGTCTGCTGTCATGGTGACTTTACTCTGGTATGCTGCATATTCATATGCATCCTGACCAATTTCACCCTTTTGCACCTGCTTCCATTCAATAGAAGCATCTTTGTAGATTTCGGATACATTCTTGTACTTGGATGTACCAATATAGTTACCTGTAATATTTACTAAATCAAATCCAATTGCTTTGGCAACTTCCACCTGTCCTTCTGACTGTACATATACTTTGATATATACATAGTCATCTGCAATCTTAGCAAGTTCCTGAATTGGAATCTGGAATGTAAAGTTATCTTCTACGTGTTCACCTTTAATTGCATATTTTGCTAAAACAGAACCATAAGTTCCTGCTATTTCATCATATGCATCATATACTTCAATCTTTAATGCCGTATTGGCAGAAATTGTTACATTTTTAAAGTTTAATGTAGCATAGTTCAAATTGGTTGGAACTTCTGTAATAATGGTTGACTTTGTAGTGTCATAAACAGAATAACCATCACTTACATAATTTACAGCCTTCTTGTAGTCGTCATCTGTGGTTCCTGTGATAACTTCCGGGTACTGAATCAATGGTGCAGCATTGAAAGTTACTGCATGGTCTGTCGTTCCCGGTGTGCTTACCATCTGGCTGACCACATACTCAGAAGTACCGATAAGTTCGCTGTTTGTATTTGTCTTATCAGCATAATCGATAATTCTTCGTTCCACGGTCTGTGTTTCTGCTAAGCTCTTTTCCGAAGCATTCTTACCCTGAACTAAATCTGTCAATAATCTATTTACAGTTACATTTGAGAATGAATAATCGTCAGTTGCCACACGTCCGCTGGCACTTCCCACGGTAAATCTTGCAAAGGTAAGCGGAGCCTGTGCAGTAGTCTGTGCACCTGTTGCTGTTGCTGTTAAAAGGTATCCACCCATAACACCATCTGTTGCATCATATTTTAATCCCGTATGTAAGGAGACAGTAAAGCTTGCAATACCAAGATCATCTGTCTTAACCGTAGAGGAATTGCTCTGGTTATTACTGATGTACCAGTAATTACCTGTACCTGACTTGTATTCCATCTTTAAGGTAACATCTGTATTTCCTACTGGCTTTCCATCCTTGTATACACGAACCTTAACGTCTGCATTGTTTCCGGTAAATACAGTATTTTCATAATCTTTTAAACTGTTTGCCACGCTGATGCTTATGCCATCAGTCTTTTCGCTTGTCTTTTTCTTAACATTAATTGTACATTGTGCTACCAGATTTTCATCCGCTACGGATTTTGCGGTTACTATTGTCTCACCTTCACCGATTGCGGTTACCTTACCTGTAGCATCTACCTGTGCTACTGTCTCATCCTGAGAAATCCATGTAACACCGGTTGCCGTGGTGTCTGCCGGCGTGAATACTGCTGCCAGCACATTGGTATCACCAACAGTTAAGTCAAGGCTTGTGGAACTCAACTCTAACTTAGTAGGATTTACCTTTGCTACCTTAATGGTAACTGTTGCAGTCTTACCGTTTGCAGTAGTTGCAACGATTGTTGTCTGACCATCCTTTAATGCTGTTACGGTACCCTTTTCGTCTACCGTAGCTACGGTAGTATCACTGGATGTGAAAGTTACCGTTTTGTTAGCTGCATTTTCCGGTACAAATTCTACACGAAGCTGTGCTGTCTGACCTACTTCAATGGTTGCTGCAGAAGCAGTCATGGAGATTGACTCTACTTCCCCTTCCTGAGGAGCTGTTGTTGCTGTCGGTGCTGTTGTTGCTCCACTGGTTGGCACTGTTGTTGCTCCACTGGTTGGTGCTGTTGTTGCTCCACTGGTTGGTGCTGTTGT
>CAMWHJ010000090.1 GCA_947174015.1 uncultured Lachnospiraceae bacterium
ACTTTTTCTTACGGTCTGTGCAGTAAATGCACAGACCTACTGAACAGTTACTTCTTTATTTTATCTATAATAATCATAATTACTTTCCAAATAAGCCAACCTATTGCAAGTCCAATGCTATTGTCTAAAATTGAAGTATCTATCCATCCAAATTTCTTCGCAATAAATAATAAAATAACACTAACAATTAAATAACATACCAATTCTTGAATAAACTCAAGTATTTTTCTTTTCATAATCCATTCTCCATTTTCGTCATTGCATAATTTGCACCCAAAACACGATAGAATTAAGCCTTGTTTTTCTAGTCTTCATACACCACTTCCCCGGAAAGAATGGTATACTTCACTTTTCCGGTTACCTTTCTGCCATGAAAGGGAGTATTTTTTCCCTTTGACACAAATTCCCCTGCATCAATGATGTATTCCTCCTTAGGATTGGTGATCACAATATCGGCAGTCTTTCCCACTGCAATACATCCTTTCTCTATTCCAAGTACCTTAGCCGGATTACTGCTCATTTTCTCCACCAGCTGCTTTTCTGTCAGATGTCCCGCCTGCACCAGTTCTGAATTTGCCAGAGCATAAGCCGTTTCCAGCCCCACAATCCCAAAGGGTGCCTCTGCCATAGATTTTGCCTTTTCCTCTGCGTGATGCGGTGCATGATCCGTAGAAATCACATCCATAATATCTGCCGCCAGACCTGCAACCAATGCCTCCTTATCTGCTTTGCTGCGAAGAGGCGGATTCATTTTATAATTAGTATCTGCTCCCACAATATCATCTTCTGTCAGGGTAAAATGATGAGGGCATACCTCCGCAGTAACTAAAAGCCCTTCTTCCTTGGCTTCCTTCACCATCCGCACACTATCTGCCGTAGAGCAATGACAAAGGTGAAGTCTGGCACCGGTTTCCTTTGACAATAAAATATCTCTGGCAGTAATAATGTCCTCCACCGCATTAATAATACCTTCCACCCCTAACTCTTCTGCCTTTTTTCCGGCATTTAACACACCTTTTCCAACTAAATTCTTATCCTCACAGTGGGCAAATACCGCAAGTTCTTCTTCTCTGGCAATTCTCATCGCCTGTTCATACAACTTTGCATCCATCACCGACTTGCCGTCTTCACTGATGGCACAGATGCCTGCCTGCTTCATCTCACGGATATCTGCCAGCTCCACACCTTCCTGTCCCTTGGTAACTGCACCTACCTGAAGTACATGACATTTTACCTTTTGGGCTCTTTTATAAATATCCTCAACCACTTCCCGGCAGTCTACTACCGGTTTTGTGTTGGGCATGGCACAGATGGTAGTAAAGCCACCCTTTGCCGCTGCTGCAGCTCCCGTCTCAATGGTTTCCTTATATTCCAATCCCGGTTCCCGCAAATGTACATGCAGATCGATAAAGCCCGGCATAACCAAAAATCCTGTAGCATCAATTACTCTGTCTGCCTGATTTGTTAAATTTTTACCAATCTCACAGACTTTTCCATCTTCCACATATAAATCTGCCACCTGATCCCGATCATCTGCCGGATCCAGAATCCTTCCATTTTTAATTAGAATTTTCATTGTTTTTCCCTTTCTTCCATATTTCCTTTGCATCTGCATAAAAAATCCCTTAATTGGTCTTATTCTATCAAAAAATATATGAATTTACAAGGAACATCTGTTTGAAATAAATGAACCTGCACTGCTGTCATCGCATTTTCCTTTAGAATCTATCCCTTGTATTTTTTCTAAAGTTAGGTTATAATTTTAACAAACAATTTTATTTGTTATATTCAAAAAATCATGTACAAAAAGGGGGTATATAATGCGAAAAGTCAGTATATACGAATTAACACCGGGAATGCGTATTGGAATTGATATTTACAATACACAAAATCAGCTGCTGGTACCCAAAAATACCCTTTTAACCGATGAGGTGATCCAGCGAATTCAGGGGTACTCCATTCCCTATATGAGAATCTCTGTCTTAGACGAGGAAACGGAGAATGAATATCCCGATGCCGTAAACAGCATTACCGAAGCAGACCCTTCCCTTTCTTACAATGACCGTTTAAAAACCACCAGAAGCTTTCAGAAGTTTAAGGATGACTTTTTGAAAAATGCCGCAGTAATTGAATCCTCTTTCAATGATATGGTAACGAAAAATATGCCTGTTGATACCAATTCTCTGTTGGAAAAAACTGAGTCGGTAGTATCGCAGGCAAACGGTTTCAGTATCTTTGATATGCTGCAAAATATGAGGGAATATGATGACAGCACCTACGTGCATTGTTTAAATGTAGCTCTCATCTGCAATGTCATGGCAAAATGGCTGAATTTTTCCAAGAAAGATACCGATACTCTGGTTCTGGCAGGTATGCTTCATGATGTGGGCAAGCTTGCAATTCCGGATTCCATTATTAAAAAGCCCGGCAAACTTACCAAAGAAGAATATGAAATTATAAAAAGCCATCCCCGCAAAGGCTTTGATATCCTTGCAAAACAAAAGCTGCCAAAAGCAGTAAAACTAACTGCTTTGCTTCATCACGAACGCTGTGATGGAAGCGGTTATCCCTATGGATTTACCTATGAAAAAATCGACCGCTTTGCCCGGCTGATAAGTATCGCTGATGTATATGATGCCATGACTGCCGACAGAGTTTATCGAGATGCTTTATCTCCTTTTACTGTAGTTGACATTTTTCAAAAGGAAGGTCTGCAAAAATATGCTCCTGAATATATTCTGGTATTTTTGGAGCACATTGTGGATACATATGTAAATAATAAAGTACTGCTCAGCGATGGACGCACGGGAGAGATCGTCTTGATCAACAAACAGCATCTGTCAAGACCTTTGGTTCGCTTAGATGACAATGACTTTTTAGATTTAACTGCATATAAAGAGATCATGATTGACAAAATATTATAAAAATACCCACGGATATACCTATCAGACATATCCGTGGGTGTTTTTATAAATATGATGCACAAAAATACGAAAACATGTAACTATTCAGTACCTTCATAGTTACGAGCAAAGAACCATGCAAAATTGCCTACGGCAATGGTTCTTTTCCTGTTATATCCACTTTTTCTTACGGTCTGTGCAGTAAATGCACAGACCTACTGAACAGTTACGAAAACATTTTCATTCCCGTACGGACCGGAAAGAAAAATACACAATCCCAATGGAAGTTTTACTTATACAATAACACACAATGTATTCACTACACTAATACGCCATAATTTCATATCCCTCATCCGTAACCGCCACCGTTACTTCCCACTGTGCAGACGGCATTCCATCTTCTGTATAAACTGTCCAACCATTCTCATCATCCATAACAATATCACTTCTGCCAAGATTAATCATGGGTTCAATGGTAAATACCATACCTGGCACCAGCAGTACTCCTGAATTTTTCGGACAAACAAAACTCACAAAGGGATCTTCATGAAATTCAATTCCCACACCATGTCCACCAATTTCCCGCACCACAGAATAACCATTCTCTCTGGCAAATTCATGGATTGCATTACCCAGCTCCCCAATCCTATGCCAAGGCTTAACAAAAGACAACCCCACTTCAATGGACTTCTTGGTGTCCTCCACCAGCTTTTTCTTTTGGGGACTCACCTGCCCAATACAAAACATTCTGCTGGAGTCGGAAAAATAATCTTTGTAAATGGTGGAAACATCCACATTTACAATATCCCCCTCCTGCAAAATAACATCCTTTGAGGGAATTCCATGGCACACCTCCTCATTGATGGAAGTACACACACTCTTAGGATATCCCTCAAAATTCAGAGGTGCCGCAATACCGCCTAATTCTTTCGTTTTCTCTGCCACCATTTGGTCAATATCTTCCGTAGGCATTCCGCTGCAAATATGCTCTGCCACATAGTCAAGCACTGCAATATTTACCTTGCCGCTCTCACGAATTCCCTCTAACTGAGCCTGATTCTTTATCATTTTTCTAATGGGAATTTTGTAACCCTTGTCTTTATATTGAAGAATTTTCTCATCCATCTGCATGTGGCACAGCTTATATTTTCTGCCGCTGCCACACCAACACATATCATTTCTGCCTAATTTTTTAAACATTTTTTCCTCCTATGGGATTTTTCCTGTAAAAAACCGCCTTGTTCACGGGTACGTAAAATACTGTATCTTCCTACTCAAACCTCATTTCTGTGGCTCTTTCAGTAGCTTTCCGTATACACACCGTCCGCTGTATAATAAATGATAATCCCCTGTTTCGCATCCACAAAACTGGATGTGGTTTCCAACACACATTCACCTGCTTCATTATACAGATACCATGCAAAAGAAAGTTCCTCCACATCCACCGTCACAGTTGTGTCAATGGACTTCCCGCTTTCAAAGCTGTCAATCTCTGTCTCCATATTCTTTTCGGGATCATGGATAGTAAGTGAAGCCAGATTCTCTTGGGAATCGTTGCGAAAAGTGACTTGAAACTTCGCCCTATCCTCCTCCTGACTTTCTTTTTCTTCCTCAATGGCATATGTGAGTTCGCTGAGCTGTACATAAAATTCCTCTACCAGATTCTCTGCCTCTGCCAGTTCTTCCTGTGTTTCCAATTCTCCGGAATCCTTCTCTGCCAATTCTGACAGTGCCTGTATACTTTCTCCCAGCACCTGATAATCCTGCTGTCTGCTGTCAGGAATACTTGCCTGTGCCTGCCGGTAACTTTCCTGAAGCTCATTTATACTTTTTACTACCTTCGCCCGCTCGCTGTCTCCGCAGCCTGCCAGCACTGTTGTCAATCCCAGTAAGATTAGTAAAACAATTCTCTTTTTCAACAATTTCACCCTTTCTATATGCCAAAGCCAGACACACAGAAAGCTAATCAAAAGCGAATGCACCCTTAATTAGCTTTCCAAATCATTTATTTTACCATGGTAGATAATGGCGGTAATTCCATACCGTTTTCATACAGTTCTTCTGTGACATTTTTAATTTTCTCATTCATGCAGTTAAATAATTCCGTTGCCACATCTCCCTGCAATTTTGCCAATTTTTCTGCCTCTTTTGCATTTTTCAAGACAATCTTAAACACCATCTCACACATGGTGGAAAGCATTTCATTTTCTCCTGCTATGGTTGCACGAAGAACGACAAAACACAGTTTCTTGTTTTTGGCATCCGGCTGCACATTAATCGTTACCCCTGCGTTGCACTTAATTCCTGCATTGCCTGCCGTAACCTTTCTCTTAATATCCATCACCGTTACAAAGCTCTGTTCCAGTACAAAATCTTTATATTCCTTACTCATTGTTATCCTTCCTTTGCGACTTTCGTCCTTATAATCTTAATGAAATTTGTATTCTCGTCTATTATATCAGAACCTGCTGAAAAAATCTACTAAATGTTCTTTCTTGAGAAGTTTTTGAGTAACAGTCCAGATATCTGAACTGTTACTATTTTCTTACAGACTTTGCCTCATATTCAAAAAAATCACCATTTTTGTATTCCTCATATTCAAAAAAAGCCTCTTCTACGGCTCCATCTAAAAGGTAACACAAACATTCTTCTATAAGGTCACACCAAATCATCAGCAGTTCTTCCTGCTGCTTTGACAACAGATGATTTCTCCCCAGCATTCCGTCCTTGGAACTCCATGCACGTGTATAATGAACAATTGCAACAACGTCTGCCACCATTGTGCTGTCAATTTGTGGGGTAGAAAATTGTTTCTGTAACACTTTCATGCATTCCATGACTTCTATGAAATTATCTTCCTGCAACGTTCCTCGAAAAGGACGCAAACTTCCCAAAAAGCCTTGTCTCCATTTGGGATTATCTATATTACTGTTTCTGCCGGAATGATAAGAAAGCAGTTCTTTTGCTTCATCAATATTGTACACATCATTCATCCATAAATCCTCCAAAAGCAGCACCATCTACAATACATAGCATCACTTGCGGATTTTTTAATATCTTCCAAAACAAAAGACCTCATTCAGAGAATTTCTCCTCTGGACAAGGTCCATATTTTTATCGTAACAATTCCGTACCTTCCCAGCTATATGCACCGTTCTGTACGGAACAGTTCCTTTTTATCTATCTTTGTTTTCTCTTACTGGAAGTATTTCACACCAGATTCAAACAGTTTCATATCCTGCTCTCCATAAATGTTGATTGCCACAGAATCATCGCGTCTCTCACTGTGTGCCATCTTACCAAGCACACGTCCATCGGGGCTTGTGATACCCTCAACTGCCATATAGGAGCCATTTGGATTCCACTCCTCATCCATGGTGGGATTTCCCTGTTCATCCACATACTGCGTTGCCACCTGTCCGTTTTCAAACAACTTATCCAGCCATTCCTTTGGTGCCACAAAACGTCCCTCGCCATGGGATGCGGGATTTACATAGACACCGCCCAGCTTTGCACCAGCCAGCCAAGGAGACTTGTCAGTAACCACCTTGGTATAAACCATTTTGGAGATATGACGTCCAATGGTATTGTATGTTAAGGTTGGAGAATCTGGCTTTTGTTCCATAATCTGTCCGTGTGGCACTAAACCTAATTTAATTAATGCCTGGAAACCATTACAGATACCCAGTACAAGACCGTCTCTCTCATTCAGTAATTTGCTGATTGCTTCCTTAATCTTCTCATTGCGGAATGCGGTGGCAAAGAATTTTGCAGAACCTTCTGGTTCATCCCCTGCACTGAATCCGCCCGGGAACATAACAATCTGTGCTTTGTTAATATTCTCTTCAAAGATTCTCACAGAATCACGAATATCCTCTGCATTCAAGTTCTTAAATACCTTTGTAACCACATTGGCCCCGGCACGTTCAAAGGCTCTCGTGCTGTCGTACTCACAGTTGGTACCCGGAAATACCGGAATAAATACGGTTGGCTTTGCAATCTTATTCTTGCATACATAGACACTGTCTGCCTTGTAAAGTCCGGTAGGAATCTCCGTCTGTTCCACATTGGAACGTGTTGGGAATACCCTTTCCAAGGTAGAGGTCCAAGCCTCTTCTGCCTCCGCTAAAGAAAGGACCATATCCCTGTACTCAATTTCAGCCCTGTCAGTAACTTCACCAATCACTGTGTAGGTGATTCCCAGAGAGCCCACCTTACCATCCGGTACTTCCGCTACGATATTTCCAAAGCCTACATGGAATAAATCCTCCGGTGCCACATTGTGCTCTATCTTCACACCAAGACCATTGCCGAATGCCATCTTGCTGACTGCCGCAGCGACACCCTTGCTGTCCAAAGCATAGGCAGAAACAATGTTCCCTGCCTGTACATCTCCATGGAATTTCTCATAGGCATCCATGATCTTGTCATATTCTGGTAAGTGGTATTCATTCTTCGGAACTTCCATCAACACAATCTTACTTCCTGCCTGCTTAAATTCCGGTGTGATAATATCCTTATCCTTTGCAATATCCACAGCAAAAGAAACCAAAGTAGGTGGGACATCAATATCATTGAACGTACCTGACATACTGTCCTTACCACCAATGGAGGGCAGGCCGAAGCCCATCTGTGCATCATAGGCACCCAGCAAAGCTGCAAATGGCTGGCTCCATCTCTTGGGATCTTCGCTCATGCGGCGGAAGTATTCCTGAAAGGTAAATCGGATTTTCTTATAATCTCCACCATTTGCCACTATCTTGGCCACGGATTCTACCACAGCATAAACCGCACCATGATAAGGACTCCAAGAAGATAAATAGGGGTCAAAGCCATAGCTCATCATAGTAACAGTGGTGGTTTTTCCTTTCAGCATAGGCACCTTAGCCACCATTGTCTGTGTCTCTGTCATCTGATACTTACCACCATGAGGCATATATACAGAGGCTGCACCGATGGAGCCGTCAAACATTTCCACTAAGCCCTTCTGTGAACATACATTTAAGTCTTTTAAGGTTTCCACCCATTTTTCTTTTACATCTGTAACTTCTTTTTTCACAAAGTAGTTATTGTCTTCCTTTGGAATCTCCACCTGCACTTTTGTCTCCTGATGGGCACCGTTGGTATCTAAAAAGGCTCTGGAAAGATTTACAATTTCCTTTCCTCTCCAGTTTAATACCAGTCTTGGCTCCTCCGTTACCACTGCCACTTCCACAGCCTCCAGGTTTTCTTCCTTGGCGTATCCCATAAATTCTGCCACATCCTTAGGATCTACCACCACTGCCATACGCTCCTGTGATTCGGAAATGGCAATTTCTGTTCCGTCTAAACCTGCATATTTCTTTGTTACCTTGTCCAGATTCACCTGTAAACCATCTGCCAGTTCACCGATAGCTACGGATACACCACCGGCACCAAAATCGTTACATTTCTTGATTAATCTGCTGACTTCTTCTCTGCGAAATAATCTCTGGATTTTACGCTCTGTAGGTGGATTTCCCTTCTGTACCTCCGCACCACAGGTCTCAATGGATTCCTCTGTGTGAACTTTTGAAGATCCGGTGGCACCGCCGCAGCCGTCACGTCCGGTTCTCCCGCCCAGCAGAATAATAATATCACCGGGATCGGAGGTTTCACGAATTACGCTTCTTCTTGGTGCTGCACCCAGAACCGCACCAATCTCCATACGTTTTGCCACATAATCCGGATGATACACCTCCTTGACCAATCCGGTTGCCAGACCAATCTGGTTTCCATAGGAGCTGTAACCATTGGCTGCACTTCTTACAATCTTCTTCTGCGGAAGCTTGCCCTTTAGCGTATCCTTCACAGATACGGTGGGATCAGCAGCACCTGTGACACGCATTGCCTGATATACATAAGTACGTCCTGACAGCGGGTCACGGATGGCACCACCCAGACAAGTGGCGGCACCACCAAAGGGCTCAATTTCTGTGGGGTGATTGTGGGTTTCATTTTTAAAGTTAATCAGCCATTCTTCCTCCACACCGTCCACATCTACCGGAACCACAATGGAACAGGCATTGATCTCGTCAGATTCCTCCTGATCTGCTAATTTGCCTTCCTTCTTTAACTTACGCATTGCCATCAATGCCAAATCCATAAGACATACAAACTTATCATCTCTGCCCTTAAAGATTTCTTCTCTGTCTGACAAATATCTCTCATAAGTTTCTACCATAGGTTTTTTGTAGTAACCATCCTCAAACTTTACATCCGTTAATTCGGTAGAAAATGTGGTATGACGGCAATGGTCAGACCAATAGGTATCCAGCACCCGGATTTCTGTTACGCTTGGATCTCTCTTTTCTTCATTTTTATAATAATTCTGGATATGGAGAAAATCCTTAAATGTCATGGCAAGCCCTAAGGAATCATACAATTCCTTCAAGTTATTTTCCGGCATTTCCTTAAATCCGTCAAAAATTTTCACGTCCTGCGGTTCTTCAAATTCCTGTACTAAGGTAACAGGCTTGTCCTCGCCTGCTTCTCTGGAATCCACCGGGTTGATACAAAAGTTTTTAATTGCCTCCAACTGTTCTGCATTTACTTCACCACAAATCACATACGTGGTGGCGGTACGAATTACCGGCATCTCATCTTCCTTTAACAGCTTCACACACTGCTCTGCGGAATCGGCTCTCTGGTCAAACTGCCCCGGCAAAAATTCTACACTGAATACATGTCCACCATTGCTGTCAAAGCACTCTTCAAACACATCATCTACCGGCGGTTCCGAAAATACTGTGCCCAAAGCTTTCTGATAAGTTTCTTCTGAAATATTTTCCACATCATAACGGATGAGTACACGAACCCCTGTTACGGTATCAATGCCTAAGTAGCTCTTGATTTCTTTGGCTAAAGATTTTGCCTGTACTGCATATGGTGTCTGTTTCTCAACATAAATTCTTTTTACGCTGCTCATTTATCGTACCTCCATTTTCTTATGCATATCTATACATTTACATCTATATGTTATTGTTCATCATATCATATTTTCCTGACTACCTCAAGGAAAATATGATATGACCAGAGGTTTTTAGTAACAGTTCAGGCAGGTCTGTGCATTTACTGCACAGACCGTACGAAAATACAGTGGGAGCAGGCAAAAGCCCTATCTGCGAAGCAGATTTTAAATGGGCTTTTGCAAGTAATAGTTCAGGTATCTGAACTGTTACGGTTTTTATAATAGTTGGGCTATTGTTCAAACACAAGCTTGATACCTGCTGTCAAGCTATGCACCAATACCGTTGGTTCCTTGTTTCAAATACCTTTAATTTAATCCCGCCTTTTTTAATTGTTTGCTCAGTATAGGACCAGACAATAATGCAATGACAATTTTTGCCAAATCCCCAATGATAAAAGGGAGTACTCCTGCTGCCAGTGCCTGATAAAAGCCCATATGTGCCTGAACAGCCAGCCAGAGCGTGCCAAACATATAACAAACTACGGTTCCCAAAACCATTCCGATAAAATGCATATACAATTTTGTCTGCCACTTTTCAATAAAAAAACCGCAAATCAATGCCATAAAAATAAAGCCAATCAAGTACCCGCCAGTTGGTCCAAAGAGCTTTCCCGGACCTCCGGTATATGCGGAAAATACCGGCAAGCCCACCAGTCCTAAAAACAGATACACGAGATAACTGACCGTTCCTCGTTTCATTCCCAAGACATATACTGTAAAGTAAACGGCAAGATTGGTAAGGGATACAGGTACCACACTCATTGGAATTGTGATGGAGATCGGTCCCAAAATACAGGTAATTGCTGTCATTAAGGCGATTATCACCATCGTTTTCGCATCTATGACAGTGGAAATATTTTTTGTGGTTTTTGTAATACTTTTTTCTTTCACTCTTTTACCTTCCTTCGAAAAAATTGTCAACCTATTTTCAATTTATAAGTTTACAATTATTCTTTTGAAAAGTCAAGATTTTCGGAGTAAATTGTTGCACCAAAAGTAACAGTTCAGGTAGGTCTGTGCATTTACTGCACAGACCGTACGAAAATACAG
>CAMWHJ010000091.1 GCA_947174015.1 uncultured Lachnospiraceae bacterium
CTGTATTTTCGTACGGTCTGTGCAGTAAATGCACAGACCTGCCTGAACTGTTACTCCTTGTCCGTTTTCTGTACATGAATTACCTGATTGGCTGCTGCCTTCCCCAGTCGGTTCATAATAGCATTGCCCATCTTTCCCTCTGAAAAGCTCTCCGAAAAAATACAGTCTACCTGCAATTCATCAAACTCCCTCAAAACCCCATAGAGATTTTGAGCTATGGTGCTGTCATCTTTTCGGGAGCCAATGGACTTTACTATACCCTGAGGATAGCAGCCCAGACTCTCATCTGTTGCTATTATACCAACTTTTCTTCCCTTTTCCAACTGATGAATTACAAATTTGTCAATAGCCTCAGCGACTGCCTCTGGTTCTCCTTCCACAATTTTCAGCTCTGCCTTGGGTGCATAGTGCCTATATTTCATGCCCGGTGCTTTCGGCACTTGATGAGCTGCCATGGAAACCATCGCAGGATCGGTATCCACTTCTCCGATGCATTCCTGAAGCATTTCCACTGTAATATATCCGGGTCTCAATAGCATGGGCGGGTCAACAGTGATATCTACAATGGTGGATTCAATGCCAATGGGCAATTCACCTCCGTCCACAATCAGATCAATCCTTCCCTCCATATCTTCCAGCACATGCTTTGCCAGTGTGGGACTTGGTCTGCCTGAGGTATTGGCACTGGGTGCTGCCACATACCCTCCTGCCTGTCGGATAATCGCCAGTGCCAAGGGATGATTTGGCATTCGCACTGCCACCGTCTGCAATCCTCCAGTGGTGGACAGTGGCACAAGCTCTGTTTTCTTCATAACCAGAGTGAGAGGACCTGGCCAAAATCTCTCTGTCAAGATTTTTGCCTTTTGGGGAATTTCCGACACAATCCTGTCCAGCGCCTCTATGTCCGCAATATGAATTATCAGCGGATTATCCGAAGGTCTCCCTTTGGCAGTATAAATTTTTTCTGCCGCTGCTGCATTCAAAGCATCTGCCCCCAGACCATAAACCGTTTCTGTGGGAAAGGCCACAAGCCCTCCCAAACGGATACAATCTCCTGCTGTCTTCACACTTTTCTGCATCTGCTGTTCATTATCTATACTTAAAACTATGGTATTCATGTGCATTTCTTCTTTCTCAACTAAATTATAACAACTGGTAACCATGCAGCAAATGTACAATTCTGTACAAAACAGTTACAACAACTCCATAATTGCCATATGTATTGCCCAAGCAACCTTTTCCTGATAATAATCGTCAATGAGTTTTTCTGCCTCCGTATAGTTGGAGAGAAAACCACACTCCACAATAACCGTAGGATTGCTGGTCTTTCTTAACAGGTAGTAACTGGAATTTGCCTTGGCAACCCGCTTATTGTCCGGTTCAAGTTTCTCTTTCAGACAGCGTTGAATGCACTCTGCGATCTTTTTGCCTTCCTCCGACTGCTCATAATAAAAGACCTGTGCACCATGGATACTCTCCTCATGGTAGCTGTTTTGATGAATGCTTACTGTAAAAATCGGCTGTGCCTCATCAATAATAGCACATCGTTTTTTCATATCATCGGACTTTTTGTTGGAAGCACTGGCAGAATAAAGACCTGCATCTCCTTCTCTAGTGAGAACTACATGTACATCTGAACTTTCTAAAAAGCTCTTCAGTTTATAGGCAATCTTCAGATTTATGTCCTTTTCCAACGCATTGTTAATGCCTATTTTTCCAGGGTCATCTCCTCCATGACCTGCATCAATAACAATTACCTTCTTTGTTTCCCTCTGTCCTTTATCAGAGAAAACTCCTGCGACCTGGTAATTTCCAACCAACACTACCATCATAATAAGCACCATGATACCCATAATGGACTCCATCATTTTTTGCTTCATTTTCCTGTCACCTTAACTTTTTATAAAAGTATATGAGACAGGAACCATTTTCATCCACTATGATTTTGATTTTCTTCGTAACCGCCCAGCAGCCTCCACCATTACTCTTCTCTCTTGGTTTTCATGGTTAGAGCTGTCATGGACAACTGCTCCATATTCTTTTCAACATTCGTAACTATTCAGTACCTTCATAGTTACAAGCAAAGAACCATGCAAAATTGCCTGTTATATCCACTTGTTCTTACGGTCTGTGCAGTAAATGCACAGACCTACTGAACAGTTACCAACATTCATTCTATTCTGTCAAATACTTAATTGATCACATCCCAATGGGAGGTATCTATTACGATGGGGGTGCTGTATTCTGTCAGATACTTGTTGATCACATCCCACACTGTGTTTTTCTGAAGCCCCAGTTTCCACTCTGCCACACCTGCCAGATGGTTCTCCTGAATTAGCTTCATTTTCTCTTCTATAGAGATTTCATTTTCCATCCAAATCTTATAAGTGGCTCCCTCCAGTTCATATTCTGCATAAAACTGAGCACACTCCTCATTCCATCCCGCTTCTACATTTAGGTCGCTTAAAAGCTTTTCCACTCTTTCCATACCTGCCGCTTCGCTGGAAACTTCCACGACACCGTCTTCATTTACTGTTTCCTTCCAGATTCTGGTATAAAAGGGAATGGCATTGATCACCTTCTCCGCAGGAACCTCTGCCAAAGTCATTTCAATTCCGTCTTTGACAAAGCCGATGGATGCCACCGAACCCGCTGTTTCCGAACCACTGTAATGTTCATCATATCCCATAATAATCACATAATCTGCAAATATTCCCTGTTCTTTCCTATTATAATGAGCGGTATAACCGGTGGGCACATAATTGTCAATGGACAGTACCAGTTGATCGTTTCTGCAAGCTACCGATAATTCTCTCACAAACTGAATATAATCATCACCATAATCAGAAGAAATCTGCTCAAAATCCAAATTGATTCCGTCTAATCCCAAATCTTTACTCTGCTTTATCAAGTTGCGAATCAGATAATTTCTCTTGGAACTATGACTCAAAATTTCACCGGTATCCACCGTCTTTTCAAAGTTGCTGATTAACCCCCAGACTTCAATGCCCTTGGCATGAAGGGTATCCACATACCAATTTTCTCCCAAACTGGTAAAATTACCTTCATTATCACTTAGAGCAAACCATGTGGGTGAAATCACATTGATGCCGGTACAGCCGCTGATCACTTCCTCCAGCTTGGCATTTGCATCCAAATTAGTGGACTGATGCCATGCCAGATTTATCTTTTTATCTCTTAACTGGTTAGTAAATTCCGGCTGCTCCCTTGTCTCTGCACAGGCAAAAGCCTCTCCTGCCTCAGAATCCACATATTTGCTCTTCACATATCCGGTAAAACCATCCTCTGTGGTAACCTGAGTCCATTTATCATAATTGTCACCTATTATCACGCTTTCCCCTTGTTCTAAATCTCTTAAAATTGGGCTTTTCACCCCTCCAAGACGTCTAAGAACCGTGTGTTTTGTAATCGCTGCATACTTTTCTTCACTGTCTTCTTCCGGGGAATCAGACCTTAAAAACTCTATATGGGATATCACCACTCTGCCCGGATTTCCATAGACTTGAAAGCTGCCGATATCATACAAATATTCCATCATCACCTGTGCATTAATGTATACCTGATCATTTTCCTTAAGAACAACCTGCACACCGTAATTCTCTTCATAAACCTTTTTCTTCTTATTTAAATTCTTATAAAGACAATACCCCGTATCCCCCAGCTTCATATACCGCACTTCTGTGGGCATAGTATATATCAGTATATCTTCATTATAATCATAATAGAATCGATTGTTAAATACATCCTTTACCAAATTCAATGAAAAATAGATGCTTCCATCCACCTGCATCGCCTTATCCTCTAAAAGCTCTCCATCTAATATAATCGCAAGTTCATCACCAGAAACTCCGAAATATTCATTTAAATCCTGCTGTTCTTTGCTCGGCATGTATTTTTTCACCATCTGTATTCCTGCAACTCCTGCCACAATAACAACCACCAAAAAAACTGCCCATACAATTCCTAATCCCTTTTTCTTGTGCATGACTACCTCCATCTTTTTATTTTATGTTGTAACAGTTCAGATACCTGAACTGTTACTATATGTTTCCACCTTGTACTCTTGATATAGTAACACACTTAAGATTTCTTATCAATGGCAACCCTCTGAAATTTTCTCTTACATATATTAAAATTTTTGTCCACTTAATTCATGACAATAGAAAGTTCGCAGAGCGTGCTTCCTATTGTTTCTGTTTTATTACGGTCTGTGCATTTACTGCACAGACCTACTAAACAGTTATATTCTTTCATTGCTATTCCAAGAAAAACATGTTATTATCAAAAAAGAAAACTGATAAATGAAGCTCCGCTGCAGAGAAGGAGCAAACTTTCATTTTATAATAATGCTGACATTTTATGCAAGAAAGGATACCTTATGTCAAATCTAACCAGAACTCCCCGCAACAACGAATTGGAGATATTTCGTTTTTTCTTTATATGTGCCATTGCACTTATGCACTTTTCTAATTCTTACTTTCACAGCTGCCCCTACTTTTCCGCTGCTTATATCGGTACCGAATATTTCTTCCTGATGTCCGGATATATGATTATGAAAGCTGCTGACTTGGGGAAAGGATCCCCTTTTTCCTTTACCTTCCACCGGATGAAAAAACTTTATCCCCACTATATCACCGGTTTTATTCTATTATTTGTCCTTACTCTTTTTGTGTCCCATAAGGAAATACTAGAACAAATTGAGACCTTGTTCGGTTATGGGTTTGAATTATTTTTTCTCCACGCTGTTGGTCTAAAAGGATCCGGATTATTAAATTATCCCACTTGGTATTTGTCCTCCATGATTGTGAGCGGTTTTTTCCTTTTTGCACTTGTGCGTCTGAATCGTAAACTTTATCTAACCATTATCGCTCCTTTGGCGGTACTGGTTACATACAGCTTTTTCTCTGCCAACGTGGGGCACTTGGATGTATGGGGCGGAAATCAACTGTTAGGAATCTCGGATGCTTTAACCCGGGGTTTTGCCAGCTTGAGCTTAGGAGCATTATCCTATCACTTAAGCCAGTATATCCAAAACCGAAACCTCCAACTGGGAAAGCACCTGCGTCTGCTTCTATCTCTCTTAGAACTCTGTCTTCTGCTGGGAGTGCTGGGAGCTTGTTTTGTGGCAGATGCCCATACACAGTATGATTTTTACTTTGTGTTTATGATGTTTGTGGCAATTACCTTAAGTCTGTCCGGGCTGACAGATCTAAAAAGGGTATTTTCCCACCCTGTCTTTGGATTTATGGGACAAATCAGCTATCCTATGTATGTGTACCAGCTTTTTATTATTTGTCTCTTCTGCCTGCTGCTTCCCAATCTATCCTATGGCAGTGCTGCCATGGTATTTTTGCCCACACTAACAGTATTTGCCTGTGTCCTATATATACTGTTTCGCTATATAAAGAAACGCCATTCATCGCACAATGCGTACAATTCTACTGCTCCGTAAGCAGAAAACGGATGAAAAAGATGCCGGAGACTTTTCTCCATATGCAGGTATCCCAACCCTTACTCCGGCATCTCTCCTACCATTCTGCCAGCTAAAGCAGGCACGCATGCTGGTTACCTTTGTGATATGTTATATTCTCTGGCAAAGGCACCTTTGATTACTTTATTTACTTTCTGAAATGATTGAGCAATACCTCTCTTCATTTTCAATGAATACCCTCAGTGAATTTTTGCAAATACTTTTTTGCCTTTCTGCAAACATCCTTATCCTTTGAATACCCCGCTGCCCTTTGTATTATCTTGTCATACAGACTTTCGTTTTCGGGGGAACTTGATCTTATGATAGAAATCCCTAACTTATGCTCCAGAAGATTGCATATTCTTTTATCATTGCTAAGGCTGCCGTATATCCAGTCTCTGGTACACATGCCATCCATCAAATGTTCCAGCCTTCGGATGGATTGCTCGTAATTCCAAATGCAGTAATTCCCCAATATAATTTTTCTGTTACATTGTTGAAATTCTTTTATTGCATTCTCATCTGACACATTTATATCTGCCTGTCCGAAATCTATCACTATAATCTCATAACCTGCATTCAATACATACAAGAGCTGCTGTGAATCTACCATAGGATAAAAGTCAATGTTCTGGCAGCGAAACCCATACCGTATGGTTTCCACATAAATTCCCTGCTCCTGCTGCCATAGCTTGTAACGTCCCAGATCCTTTTGTTCTCCAAACTGAAGGAATGCTATAGTTTTGTGTTTGCTCAATACCTGCACCATTCGCAATGTGATGGTTGTGACACCACAGGCGGGAGTGATACCAATGCATCCAATGGTTACCGTTATTGACTTATTTGTTTGATTCATCTGATGAGCCCCAGAGGTAAGAGGCTGTCCCTTTAATTCCAGTAATCTGTCATGAAGTTCATGTATATTCTCATACCTTTTATCACCCATGCCCTTACATAAAATCTTTTCCAATTTTTTCTGTTTTGAATTCATGGAGAAGAAACCTTTTTTCCCTTCCTGTTGTGGGCAAACGGCATACAAAAGAGCACACACTGCGTAAATATCCACCTGCACATTACAGGAACGCTCTCCTTGCTGTTCTGGTTCCACAAATTGTGGCGTACCATAAATATCTCCTTTCATCTCCCTGCCGGTTATCTGAACTGCATTTCCAAAATCCAGAAGATAACACTTTTTATCCCGTATTAATATATTTCCCGGCGAAATATCTCCATGAATAATGGGATAGGGATTCTGACTATGAAGATAACTGATGATCTCGCAAAGCTGTATACCATATGTAATAATTTCTTGGGTGGAAAACTGCTTATGTCTATGGAGCATGGATTTGATAGATTCACCCTCAATGTATTCCTCCATCAGGTAGAAATACTGCTCATCCTCTTCTGCATCATACAAAATAGGAATTGCCGGGTGATGTAGACTCTTTAGGAAAACTGCCTCTTTGATTAGTTTTTCATAAGGAATTTTGTCTTTCTGAACACACTTGACAGCTCTTAAGGTATGAAGTTTCACATGTTCTGCTACATATACTTCACTGCCGTTGCCTTCGCCTGTCTTCTTTATCAGCTTATACTTTTCAAATAGAATGATTCCTGCTTTCGTCTTTTTTCCTCCTTTCTTTGGGAACCACTTACCTCTTGTGCCCATTATATAACCTCTTTTTTACAAAAAGCAATAGTGTTTTTATCACTTTGGTATATTCTTCCATAAATACTTTTTACAATCCCTTACTTGTAAAATTTTATAGGGTAAGCACACAGTTAATTTAGTAAAATCATACAAAAAATGCAATTTATTTTTTTTTTAGATTTTACGTTTAATTCCTCTATTGACTTCACAAGATATATTAGATATACTTTGTATACCAAAATGAATGGACATTTTAAATTTTTTTGTTATACTATATATAGTAGTCTATTTATTCAACAATAAGTGAGGAAGTGAAAATATGAAAATTGAAAAAGTAAGCGATAATCAAATTCGATGCACTTTAACCAAAGAAGATTTAGCTGACCGTCAGTTAAAGCTTAGCGAGCTTGCTTACGGAACTGAAAAAGCAAAATCACTTTTTCGTGATATGATGCAGCAGGCTTCCTATGAGTTCGGTTTTGAGGCCGAAGACATTCCTCTTATGATAGAAGCAATTCCGCTGTCACCGGATTGTATTATTCTGATTATTACCAAGGTAGAGGACCCGGATGAATTAGATACCAGATTTTCTAAATTTGCACCGGCTGGCGATACTGCCATTGAAGAAATCGAAAATGTAGCCAATGCCTTTGCCGAGGGTGCCGATGATATTTTGGATTTATTTAAGAAAATTCATGAAGAGACCTCCAACAATTCTGAGGATGAAGGTTTTGTACCATTGCCGGAAACTCTTACAGCTAGAAATTCCCAAAATAAGAACAACATGGACTTACCTGTTCTGGATATTACTCGTTCATTTTGGGTTGATTCCTTAGACTCCGCCATCCGTATCTCCCATGTGGTAGCAGGCTTTTATAAGGGCAGCAATTCCTTATACAAGAACACCGATACCGGACACTACATGCTGTTTCTTCGCAAGACAGAGCACACACCAGAAGACTTTAATAAGGTGTGCAACATCCTTGCCGAGTATGCCACTCCTGAGAAATACAGCACTGCCTCCGAAGCTTTCTATGAGGAGCATTATAAACTGATTTTGAAAGATTCTGCATTACAGCACTTGGCAGAAATCTAAGGATTGATAGAAATTTTGTGATAAACAATAGAAAGTATGTTCTGCGAACTTTCTATTGTCATGAATCAGAAAAGGAGTTTTACTCCTTTTCTTTTTTATAGTAACTGCCAAACCCAGAAGGAGAATATATGAGTATTTTAAATGTAGAACATTTATCCCATGGCTTTGGAGACAGAGCCATATTTAATGATGTGTCCTTTCGTCTTTTAAAAGGGGAACACATCGGTTTAGTGGGTGCCAATGGAGAAGGAAAATCCACTTTCATGAACATTATCACAGGAAGTCTGACCCCCGATGAAGGTAAAATTGAATGGGCGAAAGATATCCGTATAGGTTATCTGGATCAGCATACCGTTTTAGAAAAGGGTATGAACATTGCAGACGTATTAAAATCAGCCTTTTCCTATTTGTTTGAATTAGAAGAAAAAATGAATGAAATCTGTGATAAAATGGGGGAAGCCTCCGAAGCAGAACTGGAGACTATGATGGAGGAATTGGGAACCATCCAAACCACCCTTACCCTTCATGACTTCTATGTCATTGATGCAAAGGTGGAAGAAGTTGCCAGAGCCTTGGGGCTTTTAGATTTAGGTTTAGATAAGGATGTGACTGACTTAAGCGGCGGCCAGCGTACAAAAGTTTTGCTGGGCAAACTTTTGTTAGAAAAGCCGGATATTCTGTTGCTGGATGAGCCCACCAACTATCTGGATGTGGAACATATTGAATGGCTGAAACGCTACTTAAATGATTATGAAAACGCCTTTATCTTAATTTCTCATGACATTCCTTTTTTAAACAGTGTCATTAACTTAATTTATCATATGGACAACCAGGAACTGAATCGATATGTGGGAGATTATGACAAATTTCAAGAGGTTTATGCCATGAAAAAGGCACAATTAGAAGCTGCTTACAACAGACAACAGCAGGAAATTGCTGACCTAAAGGACTTTGTCGCCAGAAATAAGGCCAGAGTTTCCACCAGAAATATGGCCATGTCCCGTCAGAAAAAGCTGGATAAAATGGACAAGATTCAATTAGCACAGGAAAAACCAAAACCAGAATTTCATTTTAAGACCGCCAGAACACCGGGACGATATATTTTTGAAACAACAGACCTGATTATTGGCTATGAAAAAGCCCTGTCTTCTCCCCTAAATCTCCGCATGGAACGCAGAGAAAAGCTGGTGTTGACCGGTGCAAATGGTATTGGCAAATCTACTCTGCTGAAGAGTATTTTAGGTCTGATCCAACCTCTTTCCGGCAAAGTGGTTTTAGGTGATTATTTGGAAATCGGCTATTTTGAACAGGAGATGCCAAAGGGAATTGAAACCAGCTGTCTGGAGGAAATCTGGCAGGAATTTCCTTATTTTTCGCAGTATGAAGTACGATCTGCTCTTGCAAAATGCGGGCTGACCACCAAACATATTGAAAGTAAGGTAAAGGTCTTAAGCGGTGGCGAGCAGGCAAAGGTACGCCTGTGCAAGCTGATAAACCGGGAAACTAATATTTTAGTATTGGATGAGCCCACCAATCATCTGGATACGGATGCTAAGGATGAACTGAAGCGGGCTTTGAAAGATTATAAAGGAAGCATTTTAATGGTATGTCATGAACCGGAATTTTATGAAAGTCTTGCCACAAATGTGTGGGATTGCAGTCAATGGACCACCAGACTATAATCAAATGTAAGACAGAAAGGATTTATATATGAATATTACTTATGTAGAATACCCAAAATGTACCACCTGTAAAAGAGGTAAAAAATGGTTAGAAGAACATAATTTCTCCTTTCAGGAGCGAAACATTAAAGAAAAAAATCCTACCGTTGAAGAATTGAAACACTGGCACCAATTAAGCAAACTTCCGCTGAAACGATTTTTTAACACCAGTGGAATGGTGTATCGTGAACTGGACTTAAAAAATAAGCTTTTCAACATGTCTGAGGAAGAACAGTTCACTCTGCTTGCCTCTGATGGAATGTTGGTGAAAAGACCTATTATTGTGACGGATACTACGGTTTTGGTGGGTATGAAAGAAAAAGAATGGGAAGAGGCACTGTTATAGTGCCCCTTTACATTTTCTGTAACTATTCAGTACCTTCATAGTTACAAGCAAAGAACCATGCAAAATTGCC
>CAMWHJ010000092.1 GCA_947174015.1 uncultured Lachnospiraceae bacterium
ATCCATCCGAAATCGTCGGTGAGGAAATCCGTAAGTTATATAGCTGGAATGGCGAAGATAAATTAATTAACAACTAATTTGGTAACTGTTCAGAGCCAAGCACCGAGGAAACACGCAGTGTTTTCGAGGTTGGTTCTGAACAGTTATCTGTCTTCTTTTTGAATTCTGGTTCATAAAGAATGTGCCTGTGAAGAGCGGAAAAAGCCGATAGAGAAAAGTCCTCTTGAATTGAACTTAGGTTTGATTCAAGGGGATTTTTTGTTCATAACAATAATTAAGAAGGTAATTAGCAAATTGGAGGAATATATCCTAATTGAATTGCTTTTGTTACGGCTTCGACAGATGAGGAGACATCAAGTTTTTCAAATATATGCTGTAAATGATTGGAAAGAGTACGCTCACTGATATAAAGTGTATTTGCAATCTCTTTCCGTTTTAAGCCATTTGCTATAAGCTGCAAAATCTGTTTTTCACAGTAAGTTAATTCCTCTAAGAACAAAATTTCACGGTTAAAGATAATTTTCCCTTGTGCTATCTGTGAAAGAAGGGCTATCAGCTTTTCAGGCTCTGTATTTTTATTGATAAATCCCTTTGCCCCGATTTTTTGGGCTTCACTGCGATATACCGGAAGGTCGTATCCGGACAGGATTACAATTTTTTGTTCCGGATGATGGTATAATAGCCGCTTTGCTAATTCCAGACCATCTTCAGAAGTTATGTTTTTTAAATTGATATCCATGAGCAGAATGTCAGGAGCATTTTCTTCAATGGTTTTGTCCAGCAGGGAAATATCATTGATACTTATAAAGGTTTCTATTTCCGGATAGTCTGATAATGCAATCTCCAGACTTTTGGAAAATAGAACGTGGTCATCGACTAATAAAATATTGATAAGAAGCCTCTCCTTTCATTGGCAGATTGATACAGACACAGATTCCATGTGGGAAATTATTGGTTATCTTTACAGTGCCGTCCATGTTATATACACGGTCGGTGCTTAATGCAAGACCGCGGTGTTTTGACGGGTCTGCAGAGGTGAGGCTGTCGGCATCAGCGTTCCCATTATCCTTTACACATAATACTATCATTCCGTTATCCTGTGTAAGTGTTATCCATGCATTTTCTCCCGTTGAGTGTTTATAAACATTCGTGACGAGTTCTTTCAAAAGCCGGTATATGAAAATATCATATGGCGGAACTAAAAACAAGGAATCTGGGCAGTCAAAAATAATGTGGATATTTCGTCCGGGAAATGATTGCGAAATATATGCAAGTAAATTTTGATAATTTTCTTTTGTAGTAAGATTTGGCAGTAATATAGGATGATAATTCTGCATCTGCTCACGAATATAGGTGTTCATATTATCAAGAGTTTCTGTAATCATTTTCTGTATATCCGGTCTTGCTGATTTATGCATCACATTTTTTAAGGAAAGCAGGTCTTGGAGTATATTGTCATGCAGGAAATCCGCAAATTCAAGGTTCAGCTTTTCTTCTTGCTGTAACTGTGCTAATGCAACATTGTAGCTGCTTTCCATAACCGTATTATGATTGCCTTGCTTTAAATTAAAGTCCAGTGTGATATTGCAGGCATATAGAAACACAAACATAGCATTCAGCATAAGGAAGAAAGAAGACCAGCCGATACCCAAAGTTATTGTAATCAGACCGCAAATGATAACTCCCAAAAGCAGGAGTAATATTAACTGGCATCTGCTGAATATGGTTGACAATGGAAAGCTTCTATGCTCTTTCAGTATGATACTGTGGATACTCAGGGAGAACAGCAGGACAGGAATATACACTCCAAAATTTGAAAGATTTCCTTTGAGCCCCATTGTGGTAAGACAGTATGCAACGAATAAAATAACTATCACTACCAGAGAAAATAGAATATACTTCCATTCTGCCTTAAAAGCAAAAACAGTTCTTTTTCTATGGTAAGCAACAATAAAAAAGAAACAAAGCCAGCTTACCAAAAACTGGATGCCATAAGCAAAAGCAAACACGCTGTCTGACACTAAAATGCTGATAAGGGAACAGATACAGGTTCCGGTCAAACAGATGTTTACTGCTTTTTTGAATTTATATCCGCTGCCCTGAAATAAAAACATGAGCATGAAATTTATAAAAACACACCATATAATCGGGCTTAAGGCATAAAAAACCATATCTGTTATAACATTGTCCGAAACAGAGAGGAGTATATACCAATTGTCCAATGCCAGCAGACCACAAAACAAAGAAATGGCTTTATTATTTCTGATGTTGCAGGAACTTACATAGGTAGTGTCTATAAGCATCAGAGATGACAGGAATAATGATACGATTTTGCTGATGCTGCAAGGCATATGAATATTTATTTCCAACCCCATATATACAATGAGCAGAGTGGAATTTATAAAAAGTAAAAGTTTAAATACAATATGCTTCATGTTTTTCCCCCCTTATCCATGCCTATACAAGATGAGACAACAAGTGTTTCACTTGTCATAAATTATATCATTTATCTGTGCATTTACAACCAAATTTTTACATGATTCTGATAGTCTTTATTTTTTTAAAATCATTTTACAGCAAGTATGGACAGTCATGCAGTAATAAATCAGATAAATGATCAATGTCAGCATAATGGCTAATATCGTAGGAAAGTATAAAATAATGCTGTTCTTCAAAAGGTTTTGCATAAGTGCTGTTTTGTATACTAATGTGGCAAAGATACAGTCCGCCAATCCGAACAGAAACGGAATGCTGAAAAAGGTGATTGCCTGTTTCCTGATAATCTTTTTGATTTTCCTGCCCGTATATCCCATTTTCATGAGGATATCATAATCGGATTTTGAATCGGCTATGGCTGAAATGTTATTAAAATACAGGATGCTGCCGGTTGCTATAAAGAACAATACTACAAGAAAGCCTATCAGCAGGAAAGTAGAACTGTTCAGTGAAACAACTTCATGTACCCTGTGGGAATTGCCCTGTAAGTAAGGACTTTCATTCAAATATTCAGACAGAGCTTGAAATAATTCTTCATTACCTGTTATGGAATTTCCATTTATACTTAGAACTTTCGTTTCAGGAACAGCGTTTTCGGTTATCATGTGGTATAAATCATCGCTTATAACCAGAGTGCCTACACTGTTCGCAAATGAAATGGGATTATTTAATGTGGTCATAGTCACAGTGACAGGTATTTCTAAATTATTTATGACCAACGGATAAGTGCATCCTGTTTCATCTTTTCCGGAAGCGGGCTGGTATCTTACAAAAATGCATTCGTTGTTGCTTAATGTTGGGAATTGCTTCAAAATCTTTTGCCTTCCCTGTGCTTTCAGGATGGCGGTATAGTCGGAATATGAGATACAATCAAAACCCATATTCCGCAGAATTTTTTCATTGTCAGCATCTCCTTTGGAAGTTCCGATGCTGTATTCCATAGGAAGCTGGTCGGCGGTGGAAGTAACTTTATAGATATCGGTCTGCAGGAAGGTAATATCATCCTCGCCTGAATATCTGTTTATAATTTCCGTGATTTTGGGTATATCGTTTTCATTTTCAATCCTGCACTCAATCTCTGATGGTGCAATGCGGGATAGTGCGGCAATCGGATAATACAGTGTTAGAGCCATAACGCTTGAAACAGTTAAGGTTGCAGCTGACAATAATGTGAGCATAATCAGCGTTTTTGAATTTGAGTGCATCCGGTATATAAAATTCGGTGAAGTAATGATTTTTGTTTCTGTATAAAATGTATTCTTGTTTTTTTTGCCCGTTTGCACTGCATAAGGGAGAAAAGATGCAATAAAAAGCACTGTCCCGAAAAGTATGAGTACAAGTGTAACCATCCCAACAAAGTAGAATCCAACGGTAAACCAGATAGATTTCCTGCCCCGAAAGATGTCAAGAGCAATACCATATCCCGAAATCACAGATACGAACCCTATTATGGCGGGAACAGCATGGAACTTTGTCTGCTTTTCTGGGCTTTTTTCAAAGCGCACTAAATCCATAAGGGAAGATTTGAAAAGAAATCTGCTGTTGGACACTGCTAATATAATGATGATGGCAAAAACGAAACATGCTGTCTTTATCATAGCATTCAGGTTAAAAAACGGAATCTCAGAATTGTTGACTGTCAAGTTCAGCAGCTTTGTAATGCCAAACACAATGCCTTTGTGAAACAGACCGCCCAAAAAGATTCCGATTGCGAAAGCTCCAAAACAGGAGAGCAGATTCTCTGCCGTCAGCAAGGACAGTATTGTGGATTTTCGGTATCCTAATAATGCATAAATGCCTAATTCCTTTGTACGGCGGCGCAAGAAGAAACGGTTTGAATATGACATATAGAAAATAACGAATGCCATAAGGAATATTGAAATCGTGTTGCACATTGTTTCTACTCGTCCATTGCCGGATATTTTTTCAAGCATGACTTTATTCATAGAAAATGAAGTAAATGCGAAATAAATAGTAATCACAAAGGAAATGGATAACAAATAGAGGGCATAAAAGGAAAAATTATTTTTCAGATTTTTAAGTGCTGTAGATAAATGGTTCATGGGGACTTCCCTACCTTTCTGTGTCTAATTTTGCTACTTCCCGTGCAATGGATTCATAGAATGCACGCCTGTTGGCATTCTGCTTAAATAATTCCTGAATGATGCAGCCGTCTTTAAAAATCATAATACGGTCAGCGAAACTGGCGGCATAAGCATCATGTGTGATCATCATTATCGTAGTATGAAGGCGTGCGTTTGACTCCTTTAAGGTGTTCAGCAAATCTGTTGCAGAGCTTGAGTCCAATGCCCCTGTCGGTTCGTCCGCAAATAAAATGCTCGGACGTTTCACAATAGCCCTTAAAGCAGAAGCACGCTGTCTTTGTCCGCCTGAAAGCTCACTTGGATATTTATCTAACTGTGAGTCAATGCCGAAGGTCTCTGCCAGACTCCGTATCATGTTTTCTATTTTTTTCGGTGAGAACTTCTGCAAAGTCAGGGGAACAGCGATATTTTCAAAAATAGTGAGACTGTCAAGCAGAAGGTATTCCTGAAAAATAAATCCAAGGTTATCCCTACGGAAATCCGCTGCACCGGAATCGGTCAGACTTTTAAGATTGACACCGTTTATTGTGATGCTGCCGCTCGTGGGCGTATCAATCGTAGAAAGAACATTGAGCAATGTTGTCTTTCCTGATCCAGAAGCCCCCATAATGGCAATAAATTCTCCTTCCATTATGCTGAGTGATACCTTATTAAGGCTTGGATACTGTGCTTTCGCATAAACTTTTGTTACGTTTTTTGCTTCCAATAATGTAGACATATTTTTTTAATTCTCCTTTGCTTTTGATAACATTATTGTATTTTTTTAGTTGTAAAAATGCATGAGTAAATCACGCAGTTTTTTTTGCGTGATTTACTCATGCGTGATGTTTTTTGAGTTTTCTTTTGCCATCTGGAGCCATTCCTCTTTGCTTTAGATTAGAAAATGTAGGGTTGACAAACGGTATTAATGTGTGTATATTGAATATATACAATATTCTTCAATGGTGAATAAGTGTACATGTTTACTATTGTATTTACGCGTAAAGGAAAAAAGTATGGATATTATAATTTCAAACAGCTCAGGCATTCCGTTTTATGAGCAGATTGAGGAGCAGATTAAAAGTCAGATTATGACAGGAGAACTTGTAGAAGGGGACGCCCTTCCGTCAATGCGAGTTCTGGCAAAGGATTTAAAAATCAGTATTATTACAACGAAACGCGCCTATGAGGATTTAGAGAGGGATGGGTTTATTTATTCTGTTACCGGAAGAGGGAGCTTTGTAAAGAGAATTAACAGCGATATGGTGAAGGAAAATATGATGTTTGCGATTCAGGAGCTTTTAGAAAGTGCTGTTGATAAGGCGATTCTTGGGAAGGTGACGGTTGATGAACTTCAGGAGATGATTAAACTTCTTTATGAAGAAAAAGGCTTATAGGTAATTTACCTCTATCCGGATGAAAGGGCGGCAGGTTAAGATTGGAAAGGGATTGCAATGGGAGATATTAAGAATGTAATTGAACTTAAGAGCGTCACAAAGGACTATGGTGATTTTAAGCTTGATCATGTGGATTTTGCTGTTCCGGAGGGATGTGTCTGTGGATTTATCGGGCAAAATGGTGCAGGAAAGACAACGACGATTCAGCTTATTCTTGACGCTATCAACAGAGATAATGGAGAAATCTATTTATTTGGAAAAAGCATAGATGAGGACAGTGCATCCTTGCGGGAGGATATTGGAGTCGTATTTGATGAGATGGGATTTCATGATTTTTTAACGGCAAAACAGATTAATATCATTATGAAGAATGTGTATAAAAACTGGAATGAGGAAAAGTATTTTGATTATCTAAAGCGTTTTTCACTTCCGTCTAAGAAGGCATGTGGTACCTTTTCGCGTGGGATGAGAATGAAGCTTCAGATTGCTGCGGCTTTGTCACACGAGGCAAAGCTTTTGATTATGGACGAGCCTACCAGTGGTCTTGATCCGATTGTGAGGAATGAAATGCTTCAGATTTTTCGCGAATATGTGGTGGAAGAGGATCATACGATGCTTTTATCTTCCCATATCACAGGCGATTTGGAAAAACTGGCAGATGAGGTTATATTTATTGACGGCGGGAGGATTGTGTTAAAGGGAAACAAGGATGAAATTCTTGAAAAACATGGTGTTTTACGATGCAAAAAGGATGAACTGGAGAATATAAGCGAATCGCTGTTTGTGTCAGCCGAAATTTCAAGTCTTGGAGCTGAGGTTTTGATAAATGACAGAAAAGCCGCTGAAAAGTTATATCCGGGAATGGTGATAGATCCAGCGGGGCTTGAGGAGATTATGATTTACTATGTAAACAGGGCAAAAGGCTACAAGGTGTCGGAAAGGTAGGGAGATTTATGCGGGGATTATTGATAAAAGATTTTTTCTGCCTGAAAAAGCAGCTGACGAATTATGTGTTTATCATTGTTGGAGTTATTGTTATTTCCATTTTGTATGTTCTAAGCTATAACTTTGGGAATATTCACGCAGGGATGATAGAGATGGTTGATTCCGGTCAGGGTACAGCGGCAGATGTTACTCAGCTTGCAAGTGTTGCACTGCTTTTTTCCATGCTGATTCCGATTGCATGTACAGGAGATATCACGAATGTGATCACAGCGGATGAAAATGCGTCCTTTTACAAGGTTGCAGCTGCATTGCCGGTTTCGATTGGCAAACGGGTGGCATGCAGATTTATAACGGGCTATTTGTTTATTGCCATAGGTGTGGCAGTTGACTTTATCATGACGATTGTTTTGTCAGCTCTGACCAATATCATTTCTTTTGGGAAGTTCTGTGGTGTGATTGTATCCTTTGCATCAATCATGCTGATGTATGTCAGTCTGTTTATTTTATTTGTGTATTTGCTGGAAAAAGGAAGTAATATATATGCCAATCTCATTCTGTTATTAATGGGGATACTTATATATGCAGTTGCCAATTTTGATAAGCTGAAGGCTTTTTTGCTTGGCTCGGATGACAATGCATTATCGGTTTTATATAATCAGGCAACAGAGTTTATGTTCCATAAATCATATATTTTGTTCATTGCTGCAATCATCGTTTCCGGTGGGACCTATTTTGCGGCAGTGTATATAGCAGGAAGAAAGCGGGGGGTGGCATAATGGCAGGACTTTTGTATAAAGATTTTATTGGGATCAAGGGAAAGCGGCTTGTATGCACTCTGCTTGTATGCACTGTTTTATTTTTGATAGTAAGATTGGCATTTCCGGGAAATGTGGATACGATTATGATGGAAGAAGGTGTGATGTGGGAGAGTGAAACAGGAGAGTTAGAGGGAATGACAGTCGGTGATGTAAGGGATTCTTTGCTCGTAACGCTGCCGTTGCTTTTAATTGCCTCTTGTCTTATGCTGCCCTCTTCATGGACAGCCGCTATCTGTAAAAATGATGAGAAGAATAAGACAAGACAGTTTACAAGAGTGCTGCCCCTTGGCAAAAATGCATATATTGCATCAAAATATATATTTATAGGTGTTGCGATCTATGTTTTATTTTCATTGGAAACAATGTGGACTATCATATTTAATGGTGTGGCGGGAAATAACGCAAGCAGGGAGCTGATAACCGCATTCTCTCAATTTCTGCCAGTATTTTGCGGAATTTCGCTTTTGTTTGCCTCGGTAGAACTACCATTTTTTATTACGTTTGGAGTGAAAAGGGGAATGGTGATAAAGACTGCAATTTTAGAGGGTGCAGTCTTTGGGGTGATAGCGTATTTGCTTTTTGGTAATCTAAAGGTTTTTGAGAATTTTGATATCTATGTTTTTTTAACCTGGTGTAAGGAAAATGCACTTCTTGTATTACTGGTTTCTATTCTGTCACCGGTTTTAGATATTGTTATTTTCTGGATTTCTTACCGGATAACCTGTAGTATAAATAGAAACAGGGAGGTGGAAATCGATGGATAAAAAATTAGAAACAAAGCGGCTTTGGGTTTATCTGGCTTTTGCCTTTGGATTAACATGGATTATCTTTTTTGCTTATATTTTTTCCGGCAATACATGGGCGGCAAATGGTGAAATTTCCGGCATGGAACAGTTTGTGAGTCTTGGAATGCTTTGCCCGGCCTTATCAGTGCTGCTTGCAAGGTATGTAACGAAGGAGGGATTTGCAGTTACAGGGGAAGGCTCCATGCTTCTTGGAATTAGTTTTAAAGATAAGAAATGGATATATTTTGTGATTGCCATGCTTCTTCCGTGGATTTTATTTGAACTTGGCAATGGGTTGACACTTCTTCTTTCGCCTGGAGCCTTTGATGCTGATTATCCGGCATTTTTGGGAATTGCAGACCACGAACAGGCAATTATCTGTATGCAGCCAATTGCCATGATGATAACAAGCTCGTTAGTTTCTTTTTGTGCCTTTGGCGAGGAAGCCGGATGGCGGGGATATATGATGCCAAAGATGGTTAAGCTGTGGGGGTTGAAGAAAGCGGTTTTAATCGGTGGAATCATATGGGGAATATGGCACTGGCCGCTCACTTGCATTGGGCACAATTTTGGAAGGGATTATTGGGGATATCCATTTACAGGTTTTGCTGCAATGTGTGTTATGTGCATTTCTTCTGGAATGATACTTACCTTTGTAACATATAAGTCCGGTTCCATTTGGCCTGCAGCAATCCTTCATGCAATAAATAATTCCTCGCCTTCCATTCTTCAGTATTACATTAATAAGGAAAAAATGACAGGCTGGAGAGCGGACAGCATCGGTTCATTTTTCATTTTTCTGCTTCCGGAGCTTATTATCGCAGCTTGTTTGTATGCAAGGCTTCGCAGGGAGTTGGCGGCGGGAAAGGAATTGTTCACTCCGGGACAGGAGAAATAAAGGATAAGGCAGTCTTATAATTTGCACTTTATGGATTGGCGGTATATGGAAAGTATATGTTAGTTTTGTAACCCTCTTGTGGTTTACTCTCTATTTCTATTGTTCCGTTATGTGCATCAACAATCTGCCGTACTAAAAGAAGCCCTAAGCCATGACAATTCCTTTATTTTGATACTTTGTCGGGATATGCAGGCAGCTTGTCCTTTAATCTGGCTGCAGACATTTTGGTTATTCACGATTCTTTCTGCATATCCCATAATCATGGATAATGGAGTGCGGATGTCATGTGATACGCCGCTGCTCCAATTTTCTTAGGCAGTTACAATACAGGTTATGAGATTTTTTGTTTTAATTCTCTCATATCGGTTTCCAGCATTCGTACCTTAATAGCCAGCATTTCAATTTCGTTATTAGGTTTCATTGCCTCATGCAAATTTCTTGATAAATCAAGATGACCTTCAGCTACACGTTGAATATTAACACGAATTTCATTATCAAGTGTCAATTTAATATCATTAATATCACTTTTCATATCCACCATTTCGTTTTTCATGCCAGAAATGTCATTTTTCATATCCGCCATTTCGTTTTT
>CAMWHJ010000093.1 GCA_947174015.1 uncultured Lachnospiraceae bacterium
TGGATATAACAGGCAAAGAACCATTGCCGTAGGCAATCTTGCATGGTTCTTTGCTTGTAACTATGAAGGTACTGAATAGTTACGATTTTATAATAATTCTTGTAGTTCTTTCGCCTTTGTGTCCAGAATAGTACTATTTAATTGCTGTAACGCAGGCTTACAAGTTAGGAGTACCTGGTAAGAGTAATAATAAAAGCTGAAAAATAAATCATCTGGAAATGCTTCACCTTCTTCATAATACATTAAATCCTCCGTCTCATCATATTCCTCTGACCACAAATATTCTTCTTTAAGCATGTCCGAGAACAAAGGAAGTTGGTCTTCATGCTCCATTTCATCTCCGTCATGGAAACACACAGCCACCACACTAAAAAAATCCAATAGCCGTTCTGTAATAAACTTGGCAATCTCACTGTTATCCCTTTTTGAAACAGCTCTTTCAAAAAGACGAACCAAAAAGATCATTGCAAATGGAGTTGCATGCCATAAAGTGCTTTGATGTTCAATATTACTTGTAACTTCATTTAGTGCGTTTTTAACTATCACTATATCCTCCATATCGCATATACTCTTAAAGCATTGGGGAAACTTTGTTGCTCTGCCATAAGTGGTAGTAATTCTATGCCATGGTATTTCATTCATGTTTACATTTTGTATATACAATAAATTTTGATCCATTGTTTTATCTCCTTCACTTTCGTCCAATGCATGGTTCCGTGGTTCCATTTTCAATAATTGTTTTTTGTGTTAAGATTATCTGCTGTTTTAATTTCCTGTTTTTCTATTATGCAGCTATGCGGTTTCACCGCATTGTCCTTATCATAATTAATTCCTACAAGAAGGATTTCTCCGGTATACCCTTCCAGTGCCTGTGTATAATTCTTTTTTTTTATCTGCTTTATGGCGGTATCCGCAGTTTTGTTATATTTCAGTTCTACCACAAGAGCAGGTTTTTTGGTATGGGGAAGGGGCAAAAATACCACATCTGCAAATTCCTATAAACCCAAAATCAATACCTAAATAACTCAATAATAAAGCTGCTAATTGTTTTTTAGATTTAAAAATTTATCTGATTTTATGACTTCAATAATGTTGAGCATTCCGTACCGCAACATCTAAGTGTATCTACCCCAACTGTACTGCTTAGGATTTCCTGTTGTTTTTTCTTACTAAAGCCCCCAAGCACCAATTGGTATGATTTATCCAGCAAATCTTTTAACAGATTGTCCGGCACTGCCCCATCCGGATTAACGGAATTCCAATGCATTTTATTCATATAATATCCGGGAATAATATCTTCATACTGCGTTCTTAAAAATTCCCCTTCCGCCGGTTCCAGCTTTAATGTAATATAATACGGCTCATTATTCTCCCTTAAACAAACCGCAGCAAACATCTTCCCCCCAATCTGATAACGAATCCAGTTCCAATCTGCCTGAAGATCTTTGCTTACTCCCGCCTTACTTAATAAGTACTCGTCAATCCATTCATATCTCATGCAATTTTCTCCTTTTCAACTTCCAATTTTAAGTGGATGGTATTCCTTCTGCTTTCACTCGAATCGAAAAGAAAACCTGAAAGGTTTCCGACTCATTTTCAATCATTTTTTGGAGTAAAAGCAATTTACGCTTTCCAACTCTTCTGTCAAGTATAGCAAATATTCTCACAATCAAATTATCGCTGGTTAAACTGTCATCAATACTTTGATTGTCAAATTCCTCAAATGCCCTATAAAAACAATGCTGGTCGAAAGTTCCCAATTTTAGGGCTACATCATCCATGTATCCCATTTTTTCGATTCCACGTTTCTCCCATTTTTCGTCTTTGGGGAATAAGTCCGCTTTCACCCAAGCATTCCAATAGCAGCCTTTGATAATTTCTTTTCCATCATATCTTATTGCGGCACGTCCTTCATGATCCGGACTTTTGCTATAGGATGTTGCATAATACTGAATATGTCCCCGCAAACTTTCTGCCAAATATTCTGTTTCAAGTTTTTTCCTAATTCCACTCCATGTTGCCATCTATATACCTCCTACTATGCATAATCTCAATTTTTCGGTTCTACAACCACCGATTTGCCGCTTTTAACAATATAAGACACTATACCATATCTTTTCATATAATTCCATATCTTCCAAGCAAAATGCGGAGCAATAATACCCCGCATTTCATTTCCATCCTTTTAACAATTTTATATGAAAAGAACCTATCTCAGCACTGCATACAAAATCAGTATCATTCCCAGCACAATTCGATAATATCCAAATACCTTAAAATCCTTCTTCTTAATATAGGACATAAAAGTCTTGATTGCCACCACAGATACCACAAAAGCAGTCACCATACCCACAATCAGAATCACCAGCTCATTACTCTGGAAAGCAAAACCGAATTTCACCATCTTCAGCAAACTAGCTCCAAACATAATGGGAATGGCTAAAAAGAAGCTAAATTCCGCTGCCACATAGCGGGAAGTTCCGATTAGGACAGCTCCGATAATGGTGGCACCGGAACGGGAAGTTCCCGGAATCAGTGCAAGGATCTGAAAAATACCTATAATAACGGCATGTTTGTAAGTCAAATGTTCAAAATCTCTGATTTTAGGCTTTCTTCCCTTATTGCGGTTTTCTACAATGATAAAGATAACACCATATACAATCAGCGTGATGGATACCGTCTGAAAATTGTAGAACAATTCATCCAGCTTATCATCAAAGGGCAAACCGATAATAGCTGCCGGCAGGGCTGCCACCAAAACTTTAAACCACATTTCCATGGTATCCCATTTCACATAGCGGTTCAAAAATTTAATGGCTCCATTGTCTCCCCTATAATTTGGCTGCATTTTCACATGTTTTTCATTTTTTCCGGATACAAAAGGCCAAAGTTTATGCCAATACAGTACTAACACAGCCAGAATCGCCCCCAACTGAATGACTACAAAAAACATCTCCTTAAATTCTTCTGTCACATTTAGCTGCACGAACTCATCAATGATAATCATATGACCGGTACTGCTGATGGGAAGCCACTCTGTAATTCCCTCCACAATTCCCAAAAGAATTACTTTCAGAATCTCAATAAAATTTTCCATAATCTTCTCCTCGATTTTACTACTCAATCACAGTTTTTTCCTTTGCATCTTCTCGTACTATGCAAACCCAGGTTTTACCCTCATTTAAGACAATCTCATTGCCATCTTTGTCAAAATATCTTGTCTTATCCCAGTCTACATATTTATTCCAAGTAATCTCAATGGCTTTTCCCTCAGTAATATAGTATCCTGTCTTGTTTTCATCTACCACATGAAACAGCTTATAATCATGTGCATCTCTTGATTCACCGATGGTATTCTGAATAATGATATTCTTTACCGCCAGTTGTTCACCGTCCAAATCATCAATGTGCTTACTGCCATACTGGAATCTGTAATATAATCCATCCTCTTCATTATATTCAAACCACGGCTTATTTACCTCATATCCGCCCGGTGTTACCTTATTGGCAGCCACCGCAGAATCACCAAATTCCACCTTTTTGTCCTTGGTGGTAAACTGATAATGATTCTTTAACTGCTCATAACGATCTGTATGTTCCATGGAATACTCATATTTCTCCACACCCTTTAAAATTCCCGCACCACTTGCGTAGGCATTATGGGGTGCTTTTCGGTCAGAGCTTCTATAATATACGGTTCCATCCAAAATGGTTCCGTCTAAATTATCCACATCATCTCTGGATAACACTTCTTTCACATACAATTCCGGTCCTCCAAAATGACAGTAAATGCTGTCCCACTCCATAGCCCAGTATACATAATAATCTCGGCAGCTTCTCACAGAACCGATTTTCTCCAGATCTTTCCAATCCTCAATAATACCCATTAAACGTGTCAGATTTCCCTCCACATTACATTCATAGATAACCCCTGCCTTAGAAATACTTGTCTGAGGACATGCTACCTGAATATTGTTAAACATAACTGCAATAGGACGGTTCTTTGCCACTTCTTCATCCACCCACTCATTGGTCAAGTTGCTTCTTACCTTGCCCTCCACATTTTCTTCTTCGGCAGCTTCCGTTACTTCTGCTTCCTCCGTTGCCTGCACTTCCTCTTGTATGGTATTATCTTCTGTGGACTCCTTTTTGCCACAGCCGCTCAAAACGGTTGCCGTCGCCAAAAACAGCAATGCTGCTACCTTTAATTTTTTCACACTCGTATCCTCTCTTTCTGTCTTTTTATCAATACATTTCAAAAACGCATTCCGAACACCATTCTAGCATACTTTTTTTATAATGTGAACAATTTTGTTGATTTTAAACCTTGTATATTTCTTAAATTTTTTTTATACTAATAGTGAGACAAATTTTACCAGAATTTGTCCTAAAAGGAGGTGAATCTTATGGCAAGTTACTTTGGTATGAACAATTTTGGTGTTTCTTCAATGTTTTCAAATCAAAACACCAACAATTCCATGTATGGTCTCTACTCCTTGTTTTCTGAATACAAGTCCATTCAGACAGGAAGCTATCATAAGCTTTTAAAAGCTTACTATGCTAAGGCAGATACTTCCGATTCCAAGGAAAGTAAGTCCACCAGCAACAAGAAGACCGGCACCACTGCGGAAACCAATTCCGAATGGAAGACGGCTGCTTCTAACATTTCCTCTTTAAAGTCCGCAGCCAAAGCACTGACTTCTGGGGAATATACAGAAGAAAAACGTTCTGATGTGGAAAAGAATATCGCTGACTTTGTAAGTGCTTACAATTCCACCATCAAATCTACTTCCCAGGTAATCTCCAACACACTCTCCAGAAGAACTGACTGGATGACAAGGATTACCTCAAATAGCAGCAAGGCTTTGGAGAAAGTAGGTATCACCGTAAATTCTGACAAGACTTTATCCTTAGATAAGACTGCTTTGTCTGAGGCAGATTTAAGCGATATCAAATCTGCATTTTATGGTAGTTCCTCTTATGCCGGACAGGTAAACTCCTCTGCCAATCTGATGGCACAAGTTGCAGCTCGGGGCGGAAGCTCCACAACTTCCTCACTTTACACAAGTCAGGGAAGCTACAATACTTTATCCTCTTCCTCTATGTATGATTACTTATTCTAACAGGTGGAAGCAGGGAACAAGCCATAAGCAGGTCTTATGGCTTGTTTTTTGCAATTAATATAATTTCAAGGAGACACTGATTATGAGAAAATTTCATCGGAAAATTTTATCTTGGGCTTTACTTGTCTTTCTGGCGGTTCTGCTCCTGGCAGTTATCTGCATACAATTAATACAGGCAGATAAATTTCAGGAACAAAACCCTGCCACAGACTCTGCCAATCACCATTCCAACCACCCTCATCATAAGGAGACTACCACTATGACACAGATACCTGTTACCACCTTAAGCCCCACACCCCTTCCATTTCTGTCATCCCTGGACGGTTGCTCCGCCGGAGATATTCTGGAGACTTCTGTGTTAGATATGGCTAACCTGCAAACTTATTTCACCCAAAAAGAAGTGGATTCAGAGCTGTTGACCTATATTTCAGGAAAATCCTATCAGGAAAACAATGATATTTCCTTAGACGAACTTGCTTATTTGAAACTTTTGCACTACAATTACAACCACCAAATTCAGGTGGGGGAATTGCTGGTAAATAAAGCCATTGCAACAGATTGTATCCAGATTTTTACCGAACTCTTTCAGAAAGAATATGAGATTTCTTCCATGTATCTTATCGATCGGTATTGGACAGGGGACGGCAGTTCCACAGATACTGCCTCTATGAACGACAACAATTGTTCTGCCTTCTGTTATCGTACCATTGCCGGCACCAGCAAACTCTCTAACCACGCATTGGGCTATGCCATTGATATCAACCCCTATGAGAATCCGTATATTACTTATCGGGACGGCGTTGAAGTCTTTTATCATGAAAATGCCCAAAATTATGCCAATCGAAGTCTGAAACTGCCCCATATGATCCATCATGAGGATTTGTGCTATCAGTTATTTACAGAATATGGCTTTACCTGGGGTGGCGATTGGAAAAACTCCAAAGATTATCAGCATTTTGAAAAGAAACCCTGATGTATGTATGAAATAAAAAGACCTAGATTGTTGACAATCTAAGGTCTTTTCATTTCCCCTTCAAAACTTTGCAGAACAATTACCTTCCTTCTATTTTACAATGGATATTTCCTTTCTTTCTCTTTCATTAAGGTTTCGCTTTTGCCAGCTGCACCTGATTTTCCTTGGCTCTTTCGGTGGAACGCATTTCAATTCGGGGTGCCCCTTTGTGCTCAATATATTCTCTGGTTATTGTCACCGTTCCAATATCGTCATCCTTGGGAATCTCATACATAATATCCAGCATAAACTCTTCAATAATCGCACGCAAAGCTCTGGCTCCAGTCTTTTTCTCCAATGCCTTTTCTGCGATTGCTTCCAAAGCATCCTGCTCAAACTGAAGCTTTACCTCATCCAATTCCAACAGCTTTTGATATTGTTTCAAAATGGCATTCTTGGGTTCACTTAACACCTTCACCAGCATATCCTTACTGAGTGCATCTAACGTATAGATAATGGGAAGTCTTCCAAGAAATTCCGGTATCATGCCAAATTTGCGGATATCCTCCACTGTAACCTTACTGAGCAGGTTAGGATCATTGTCATACTTATCCTTTAAATCTGCCTTAAAACCAATGGATGCTGCTTTATTCAAACGTTCCTTAATAATCTCCTCCAAATCGGGAAATGCACCTCCGCAGATAAACAAAATATCCTTGGTGTTGACAGTCGTTAATGGCACCATAGCATTCTTACTGTTGGCACCTATAGGTACTTCCACCTCACTGCCTTCTAAAAGTTTCAGCATTCCCTGCTGGACAGATTCACCGCTGACATCTCTTTGATTGGTGTTTTTCTTCTTGGCAATTTTGTCGATTTCATCAATAAAGATAATGCCATGTTCTGCCCGTTCCACATCATTGTCAGCAGCAGCCAATAACTTGGAAACCACACTTTCAATATCGTCACCAATATAACCCGCTTCGGTAAGAGAAGTGGCATCTGTAATGGCTAAAGGTACATCCAGCAATCGTGCCAAGGTCTTTACCAGAAAGGTCTTACCGCTGCCAGTGGGTCCAATCATCAACATATTGGACTTTTCGATTTCGATTTCATCCATGGTTTGTGTTGCCACGCGCTTATAATGGTTGTACACTGCCACAGAAATAACCTTTTTTGCCTGCTCCTGTCCCACCACATATTCATCTAAGCTTGCCTTGATTTTGTGGGGTGCCGGAATGGATTTGATATCCAGCACCGGTTTTTTGCCATCCTTAGGTTTCTTTTTCTTCACTTTTTGAGCATTGGGCTTGGTCTGTGTAAAATTTGCCAAGTCGGATAAATTGATCATGCTGATATTTGGCATATTGGGAATATTCTGCATATTTCTCATCATATTCTCATAATCAAAATTACTGTTGTTCATGGTATCAAAGGTTCGCTGCATACAATCGGCACAGACACAAATATTGTTGGGCAGATGCACCATCTTCCCTGCTTTCTCCTCCGTTCTATGGCAGATGTAGCAGATATCCTGATATTTCTCATCCTGATGATTGTTATTCTCTATATTCTCTGACATAATTCCCTCCACTTATGTGATTCAAAATAATTCATACGGTTATAGTATACCAAAGAAAACGCATTCCTCCAATAGAAAGAATGCGTTTTATAAATTTTTTATGTTTGCCGACTGCTCTGCTCCCTGGATTCTATCACTGCTTACTGCTCTATGGTGTTTCTGGCACCTAAGGTAATGGTGATGGTCTGCTCCACATATTCACCGTTTTCTGGTCTCTCCACCACCAACTGGATTGTCTCACCTGCACTGTAGTATTGAAGCTGATTCTGCAATTCCTCATAGCTGCTGATCTTCGTACCATCAAATTTTATAATCACATCACCGGATAACAAACCTGCCTGCTCTGCACCGCTGCCCTTTATTACCTCACTGACATAGATACCGTAAGGCATATTATAGATCTCATGCATTTCATCACCAATGGTTGCTCCGCGGATTCCTAAGTACCCCATATTATTTTCGTCTACCTTGTCTCTGGTTTCCTTGTTCATCAGCTCATCAATAATAGGCTTTGCTGCGGAAATGGGAATTGCATAACCCATACCCTCAATACTAGCCTCCGTATAACCACCGCTGGAAATCTTCATGGAATTGATACCAATAACCTGTCCCTGTACATTCAGCAATGCACCACCGCTGTTTCCGGGATTAATTGCGGCATCCGTCTGGATAAAGCCATTCTCCTCTTTACTGTCCTCCACACTGCGGTTCAAGGCACTGATAACACCAGTAGTTACGGACTGACCATAACCCAACGCATTTCCAATGGCAATGGCCTGTTCTCCCACCTGCAGGGCATCAGAGTCACCTAAGGTTGCCACCGTGATAGCTCCCAGAGTTTCTGCACTCATTTGTGATAAGTCCACTGCAATTACTGCCAAGTCCATATCCGAATCAGTACCCTTAATTTTGGCTGTAACGGTATCATCATTGATAAAGTATACCGTTAGTTCGTCCGAACCCTCTATCACATGGTTATTGGTGGCAATCAAAAGCTCTGTATCGCTCTGTCCCACAATAATACCGGAACCGCTGCCCTCCGTTTCGTACTGATATGCCTGACCAAAGAAGTTTTTCGTTACTTCTGTTGCCTTGCTGGTAATGGATACCACCGATGGCATTACGTTTTTTACCACATTGGTAACATCTGTTACTGTTGTGCTGGTATTGGCAGAAGTTGTGGTGGTTACTACCTTTTTCTCTTCTGGAACACTCGCTGCCTCCTCTTGCTGTGTTTCATCATAAAATACATAATTTGCCAAACGGTTTACTCCGTAGAAACTGCCTCCTGCCACACAGCCCAACACAGCGGCACTGGCTACCATGGCAACAGCTTTCTTTGCAAATTTCTTTCCCTTTTGAGACTTCTCTCTTTTTTCCTTTTTCTTCTTCTCCTGTTCTTCATATGGATTAAAATTAGGATTGCTGTAACTGTAAGTTTTTGACGGCTCCTGTTTGTAATTGTTCTGTTCTCTCACTGGTTCATTGTATATTCTCTGGTTCTGACCATTCTGGTACCGGATATTTTCCCCGGCTGCATTTCCCTGTTGATAAAAGGATTGTTCTCTATTCTCATAATACTCCGACTGACTTTTTAAGTCTTTGTCACCATTTCTGCTTTCTTCATAAACCGACTGGCTCCTTGTGGAACTTTCATTGAGTCGATTTTCCTGCTGATTTTCTGTCCGATTATAAAAATTATTGTTATTATTATCCGAAGCATTTTCTGTCTGCCAAAATAAATTGCTGTTGTCTGACGGGGTTCCCGTCTGGTGAGAAAAGTTTCTATCGGCTGATTCATTTCCCATCTGCCCCTGATTTTTTCCTATGCCAAATTCTTCTCCATTCTTATATTCACCATTCATAATATTACTTCCTTTCTTTTACTATTTCCTGCGTTTTTCCTTGCACTATCTATGTTGTTATTGTATCTTTCTTGGTAACTGTTCAGTAGGTCTGTGTATTTACTGTACAGACCATAAGAAAAAGTGGATAGTTACCTTTCTTGTTTACATGATACAGTGTAACAGGCATTTGTGTTCAAATTGTGATAAAAGTTTTAAAGAACTTTGAAAGAAAAACGTAACTGTTCAGTAGGTCTGTGCATTTACTGCACAGACCGTAAGAAAAAG
>CAMWHJ010000094.1 GCA_947174015.1 uncultured Lachnospiraceae bacterium
TTTTCTTACGGTCTGTGCAGTAAATGCACAGACCTACTGAACAGTTACAAATATTTTTTCATTATACAACATATTCCATGGAAATTCAATCCTGGCATTCATACTTTGCTTTAAAGCGTTACACTTTAAAGCAATAAAGTATTGACATTTATTTTTGAAAAAGATACAATAAATGCCTAGGGGCTTTGCCATTGCCCTAAAACAAAGGAGGTATTCTACAATGCTGAAAATAGGTTTTATTGGCTTGGGATTAATCGGCGGCTCACTGGCAAAAGCCCTTCGGTGCTACCGTAATGATGCTGTCATTCATGCCTATGATATAAATACAGAGAGCTTACAGCTTGCTTTGCAGGAACATACCATTGATGCCATGGTAGAAGATACATCCGATTTTCCTGTTTATTTTAATCACTGTGATTATATTTTCCTCTGTACTTCTGTGGAGAATTTTCGACAGTTTCTTCCGAAATTAAAGGGATTGCTTACCCCCGATACTATATTGTCAGATGTGGGAAGTGTAAAAGGTTATGTCCATAAGGAAATCTCTGCCTTTGGACTAGATTCTTCCTTTATCGGAGGACATCCTATGGCAGGCTCTGAAAAATCCGGTTATCAGTACTCTTCCGCTGATTTTTTAAAGAATGCCTACTATCTTCTGACTCCAAGCAGCACATGCGATACTGCAAAACAGGAACGCTATCAGGCACTGGTAACGGATCTGCAGGCAAAACCACTGGTACTCTCCTATGAAGAACACGATCGCTTGGTGGCTGCCATCAGTCATCTGCCCCATGCAGCGGCTGCTGCCATGGTGGGTCTGGCACTTTCAAAGGATAAAACAGGGGATTTAAAGATGGTGGCTGCGGGAGGTTTTAAGGACATTACAAGAATTGCTTCTTCCAATTCCGCTTTGTGGCAGAATATTTCGCTGGCAAATAAATCCGCTTTGCTGGAAATGCTGGATTCTTATATTGGGATATTGACAGAATTTCGCAATAAACTGGCGAACGAAGATGGACAGGGGCTTTATGACATTTTTCGAAAAGCAAAAGAATATCGGGATGGAATTGACTAACATCAATTCCATCCCGTTTTTTTGCTTTCTAATGAAAATATTCAAAATAGCATGATTACATGGCAAATAGTTTCCTTACACTGCCATCTGCATTATCAAGCATTTTCCTTTGCATCATCAAACGATACTGCATTAGTACCTGCTCCTTTTTCTGTTCTGTGACTGCCTTGGGATAATCCAAATCCTCAATACGGCTGTGAGACGCAGTCAGATTAATAGACATACTGCTATTGAAAGCCATGGTATAATCCAATCTGTTGGAAGTAGCACCAAGTCCTCCCCTGGAGGAACCAACCATCTTTAACGCATTATCAATGACAGATATATCAAAGTCACCTGTCACATCATAGTCGCTGATGCCCAAGACATCCAAGGTGGATACCGGCATATTCACTTCCATACCACTGCCATTCGGATTCACTGCTGCGTGCAGGGAACTGTTGGATCCATCCAGCAGATTCATGGTATTGAACTGTGTCTGACCTGCGGTGGCAGAAATGTGTGACTTTAACTGTTCAATTTCGTCCTGAAGATACGCTTTGTCCTCAGCCGTATAAATACCATTGGATGCCTGAATACTCAACTCCCGGATTCTCTGCAGGCTGTCGGTAATGGAACCTAGTGCCCCTTCTGCAACATTCGTCATGCTTTGGAATATCCCGGCATTTCTTTTCGCCACATCATAGCCATTTATCTGACTCTTAAGTTTTTCCGCAATCGCATGCCCTGCTGGGTCATCAGCTGCTTTATTAATTCGTTTGCCACTGCTGAGTTTCTGATAGGAATGATACAAATTTTGATTCGACACAGAAGAAATATTCATGCTCATAACACCCTCTCCTTTCCTAATTTTTTAATCTTTACATTACCATATTTTTCCCTATTATGCTATTTTCATATTACCATATTCTGCCCAACTTCACAAGAACCTTTTCTCATCTTTCCGTAAAATTCTGTGGAAAGATGTAACAGTTCAGGTATCTGTTTTCAATATGCAATTTTACAAAAAATACGATATTAAAGTTAAATTATTAGCATGGCATCCCCAAAACTAAAAAAACGATACCCTTCCTTCACCGCCACATCATAAGCCCGCAGAATATTCTCCCTGCTGGAAAAAGCGGATACCAGCATAAGAAGGGTGGACTGGGGAAGATGAAAATTAGTAATCAACCCATCAATCATTTTAAATTGATAACCCGGATAAATGAAAATCTCTGTACTGCCACTCTTTGCCTGCAAAATTCCATTTTCATCTGTGGCAGACTCCAGCGTTCTGGTGCTGGTGGTTCCCACCGCAATGATGCGACCTCCATTCTTTTTGGTTTGGTTGATTTTCTCAGCCTCTGACTCCTCAATACAATAAAATTCCGAGTGCATATGGTGTTCCAATACATTCTCCACCTTTACCGGACGAAAGGTTCCCAGTCCCACATGGAGAGTCACATGGGCAATGATAACACCCATATCCTGAATTTTTTGCAGCAGCTCCTTGGTAAAATGTAGTCCGGCTGTGGGAGCAGCCGCAGAACCTTCCTCCTTTGCGTAGACGGTCTGATAACGGTTTTTATCCCGAAGCTGGTGGGTGATATAGGGCGGCAGAGGCATCTGACCTAATTGATCCAAAATTTCCTCAAAAATACCCTGATAGGTAAATTGAATCAGACGGTTGCCCTCTTCCACCTCATCAATGATTTCTCCCACCAAAAGTCCATCACCAAAACTGATTTTTACACCCTTTTTCGCCTTCCTGCCCGGCTTCACCAAGGTTTCCCACACATCGTTTTCTCTCCGTTTTAACAGAAGCAGCTCAATTTTTGCTCCGGTTTCCTCTTTGACACCAATCAATCTGGCAGGCAGAACCTTGGTATTGTTAATTATAAGACAATCTCCCTTTTTTAGATAGTGGGTGATATCATGAAAAATTTTATGCTGAATTTCACCACTTTTCCTGTTTAAAACCATAAGCTTTGACATGTCTCTGTGCTCTAAGGGATCCTGGGCAATCTGCTCTTGAGGCAAATTAAAATCAAAATCTTTTACATTCATGGTATTTCTCCTTGATTTACTGTCTTAATTCAATTCCCATATCCTCTAAGCCCTTTAAAATCTTCTTCATGGCTGCGGTGATATCTGCTTCCTCCAAAGTTCTGTCTTTGGCTCTGAATACGATGGAATAAGCCACTGACTTATATCCCTGCACAATCTGTGCACCTTCATAAATATCAAAGAGAGTATAGCTTTCCAGGATTTTTCCGCCTCGCTGTGCAATCACTGCTTCTATCTGTCCCGCTAAGATTTCCTTTGGCACTGTCATACTGATATCTCTGGTTACTGCCGGGAACTTGGCAATACCTTCGTATTTTCTTTCAAAAGTTGCCAGCGGAACGATGGATGGCATATCCAATACTGCCACATAGGCTTTTTCACCGATGCCATAATTGTCAGCCACCTCTGGATGTACCTCACCTAAATAGCCCACAATCTCTCCATTATAGATAATATTCGCCTGTCTGCCAGGATGCAGAAACGTCTTGCCTGCCCTGGGGTCATATTGTGCCTTTTTCGAAAGACCGATTTTTTCGAAAAACTCCTCTACCACTCCTTTCATGGTGAAGAAATCTCCCTCTCCATAAAATCCTAAGGTAAACTGCATTCTTTCCTCTGGCAGTTCGGTCAATGGCAGTGTTTTTGGCAGATAAATATTTCCCAATTCATACAAACGTACATTCTTATTTCTTCTGTTGTAGTTGGTTGCCATTGAAAGCAGCATTCCATTTAAGGAAATGGTTCGCATAATACTGAAATCCTCTCCCAGGGGATTGGAAATCACAACCGCCTGCCTCTCTTTGGCATCCTTTGGCAATAGCAGTTTATCGAAAACCTTTGGACTTTCGAAAGAATAACAATATCCCTGGCTGAACCCGCAGAACTCTGCAATCTCTCTTGCCACACCTTCAATTCTTTTGTTAAAGGGCAGCTTTCCTGTGGTTGCCTCACCCGTTGGCAGCGTGGTTGGGATATTGTCATACCCATAGAATCTCGCCACTTCCTCTGCAATATCTGCAGGACGAAGCAAATCCTGACGCCATGAAGGCACGATGATTTCACTGGTGGATTCATCATAACCTAAGTCAATTTTCTCAAAATAGGAAAGCATGGTTCCCTTGTCAATATCTGTTCCTAAAAGACTATTCACATAAGCCGGATCGAATTTTACACGATTGCCCTCTCTTTTCACTGGGTATACATCAACCATGCCCCCCACAACTTCACCAGCACCTAATTCTTCGATTAACTGGCAGGCTCTATTCATTGCAAGCTCTGCGGTATTGGGATCTAATCCCTTCTCAAATTTGGATGAAGCATCAGTTCTCAAGCCCACACGCTTGCTGGATAAACGAATGTTGGTTCCGTCAAAGCAGGCGGCTTCAAAAAGCAAGGTGGTTACATTGTCCGTAATCATAGAGTTTTCTCCCCCCATAATGCCCGCAATGCCAACTGCCTTTTCTCCATCACAAATCATCAAAACCTCTTCATTCATGGTACGTTCCTGTCCGTCTAAGGTTACGAACTTTTCGCCCTTTTTGGCTCTTTTTACCACGATTTCCTGTCCGGCAATGGTGGATAAATCATAGGCATGCATTGGCTGACCATACTCTTCCATCACATAATTGGTAATGTCCACCAGATTGTTTATGGGACGGATTCCGTGGGCTGACAGCCTTCTCTGCATCCACTTTGGTGATGGTGCAACTTTAATATTTTTCACCACCCTTGCAGTATAACGCTTACACAGATCCGTATCCTTTACTGTTACTTTAATGTAATCATTTACATCTTCATCATTTCCGGTTTCGGTAATCACCGGCGGTTTAAATTCCTTATGAAAAGTCGCAGCTGCCTCTCTGGCAATTCCCAGGACACTGAAACAATCCACACGGTTGGAAGTGATTTCATATTCCACCATAGCATCATCTAGACCTAAGGCATGAACGGCACTTTCACCCACTACTGCAGAATCATCAAATACATAAATTCCGTCCTCTGGAGCTTCCGGGTAAAAATCTCTGCTGGAGCCTAATTCTTCAATGGAGCAAAGCATACCATTGCTTTCTATGCCCCGGAGCTTACCCTTTTTGATTCTTATGCCTCCCTCCTGCTTTTTGCCGTCATGACCGCCTGCCACACGTCCACCGTCTAAAACCACCGGTATTTTCATTCCCTCTTCTACATTCGGGGCACCAGTAACAATTTGCACCAAATCACCGGTTCCCACATCTATCTGGCACACTACCAACTTGTCTGCATCCGGGTGCTTTTCAATTTTCTTAATTTGTCCAATGACAATATTTTCTAAATCTGCATCTAATTTTACAAATCCCTCACCCTTGGAACCGGACAGGGTCATGGCATCCATGTATTCCTGTGCATCTGCGTCAAGTTCTGGGACATATGCTTTTATCCATGCTAATGATGTGTTCATGTTAAGTTCCTCTTTTCTATATTCTAATCTTATTTATTCATGTTCATTAAAATTGTTTTAAAAATCTAATGTCATTCTCATAGAGAAGACGCATGTCATCAATTTCATATTTCAGCAGGGCAATACGTTCTAAACCTACACCAAAGGCAAAACCGGAGTATTCATCTGGATCGATGCCGCACATTTCCAACACATGAGGGTGTACCATACCACAGCCTAAAATTTCAATCCAACCTTCCCCTTTGCAGAAACGGCAGCCTTTTCCGCCACATTTAAAGCAGCTTACATCTACTTCCGCACTTGGCTCGGTGAAAGGGAAATGGTGTGGACGGAATTTTATCTTGGTGGATTCTCCAAATAATTCCTTTACAAACACCTCCAGGGTTCCTTTTAAATCTGCAAATGTCACATTTTTGTCAATCACAAGTCCCTCGATCTGATGGAAGGATGGGGAATGGGTGGCATCCACCTCATCCGCACGGAATACTCTTCCCGGTGCAATCATACGAATGGGAAGCTTTCCCTGTTCCATAACTCTGGCCTGCACCGGGGAGGTTTGGGTTCTTAACACAATTTCCTTGTTGATATAAAAGGTGTCCTGTTCATCCTTTGCAGGATGATTGGCTGGAATATTTAATTTTTCAAAATTATACAAATCATATTCCACCTCTGGACCTTCCATTACTTCATAGCCCATACCGATAAAGATTCTCTCTACCTCTTCCTGAGCAATGGTGTTCGGATGGCGATGACCCACATTGTTTTTCTTAGCAGGAAGTGTCACATCAATAACCTCGCTCTTAAGCTGTGCCTCTCTGGCAGCCCGCTCTAACTTGGTCTTTGTTTCTTCCAATATACTTTCAATGGCTTGTCTTGTTTCATTCACTAACTGCCCCACCATTGGTCTGTCCTCCGGTGCCACATCCTTCATACTCTTTAATACACTGGTAAGCTCCCCTTTTTTGCCCAAAAAGCTTACTCTCACATCATTCAGTTTTTCCAAGGCATCAGAAGCCTCTATCTGCTTGATTGCCTCATCACGAATAGCTTTTAATTTTTCTTTCATCTTCATGCTCCTTTTCTAAAAATAAAAAAAGCCCATCCCAAAAAGGGACGAAGCTATATTCCGCGGTACCACCCTAGTTTCCGGTTATAATATACCAGACACTTTTCTGCGTAACGTGCAGTAACGTCAGCTCCTACTATATCCTCAACAGCTTCGTAAAGCTGCTTTTCCAATTGTACATATCATACTAAGCTTAATCATGTGCAATTCCTTGTTTCAAAGCTGCGGCTCAGGTGGGAAATTCGCAAATCTTTTTGAACGCAAGAAAGCTCTCAGCCCATGACTTTCTCTCTCTGAACGAAAAAAGCTGCTACTATACACCGTCAATGCCTTTTCTTATAATTCCCAATTATTTTAACATATTATCCCTGTTTGTCAAGTGAATCTCCAAAAGATTTCTATCTTGAAGAATTTGAGCAGTTTGATATTGAGAGTATTCTTATTAGATCGCTTTGTGAAACTGATGACTATGCAAACGAAAAGCGTCTATATTCTAAGCCAGGTCAAACATTAATAGTGTTTCATTTAAAGGATGGGCGTGAATCTACATATCATATTCCACCGAATTATTCATGAGCATATAAAAATGCTCATACTTATCAACCCTTGCTTCAGTTTTGCTTAAAAATCTCATATGCTGGATGAAATATCCCTAAAAAAGAGCAGACTTCCCCTATGCCATGATTTTTGAGCTCTGAAACTTTTACCACAGTTTGGTCTCTTTTTGTTATCACCAAACAAATGAAATTCAATATACAGTTTAAATACGGTAACTATGTGGCTTGTAGCCACTTTCACCGCATTGTGGTGAATTTATCCTATATTTTTCCTTTATATTTTCATATTTACTGAAAAATCAAGTATGACATAGTAGCTTTCATAATATTTTTCCACTTTGGCACATCCTCATATAGACAGTTGTAATCTCCAACCAACATAGAACCATTCTGTTGGTGAACAGTATAAAATACCAAATGATACATGTCATTTTCTCCAATGACCAATCGATAACTTAGAAAATGGAGCGGTGATGCCGTCTTCTGAATCATTCCCTCTTCTAATAATTCTATGTAAATTCCTGTTGTTTTCAATTGTTCTAAAATACCTGCTTTTACCTCTTCCAAACTGATATTTTTCTTTTCTGTGACGGAAAACTGCATGGTTAAACTGAGCCCCAATATTTCATTTACTAACACTGTCAAATGCTTTTTCTTGGTATGAACTCTTAAATAGTCAATGGGAAGAGGTATACGTACGTGCCGTTGAAAAAAGGAAACCTCTCTGATGCGTATCATTTCTTCCGAATAATAGATGGTTCCCTGTCCCATCTGCTTTTTTACTTCTTTAAGGGGCAAAAAAGAAGGCTGTATAAAACCTCTATCCGCCTCCTGCAATGCCTTCCTAAGAATTTTCTCCTCATCCCTCGTCTTTGCTATTTTTTCTTCTAACTCTTTAAAATCCATACATTTTCCTCCTAATTCACACTTTTATCTAACAGTTTCTTAATTTCTTTGGATTTCATTCCTATCTTCCATATTGTCCTTAATAAAAATATCTTCATCTCACTTTATTTAATATGCCTTGTTCCATAGTTCTTCCAAACCTGCATAAGATGCCAGCAAAGCTGACATCCTATGCTTTTCTTTATTATAACAGTATCCGATTTTCAATTTGCTTTCTTCTTTCGGTACTTTAAATATCCTAAAATCAATGCGATACTTACCAAAATATAAGCCATCGTAATTGGTTTTGCTATATACGACAGCCATAAATACAACGATTCCAGCCGCTATTGTGCTGATGCCCAAATTAATTATTGCAGACAACTGCTGCACTCAAAACCATTAGTATTGTGAGTGCATTTACTTTCAACTGCTGATAACCATATTCTAGAATTTCTTTTTCTTCCCTATCTAATTCAGGGCTTAGTTCCAGTAAACTCATATTCCCTAGAATTTTCTTAACTTTTTCATTGATTTCGGTTCTTCCGGCTGATAACCTGCTAAGGGGCAAGATGTATTTGCATCTATAACCGCCATCTGATATGCTGCTTTCTTAAGAATTTTGTTACATACCTTTTTCAATTCTGTGTTTTTTAACTTCATTTTTTTACTCCTTTTATTTGAAAGATTTGTTTTTAGTTGCTGATACTACCCTCCTCTGGATTGGCTTTCTCTAAATATTACACTATTTTTCACGCTTTTTTTCATACTTGTCAAAAATAACCAAGCTTTTGTATAAAATAACCGTCGTATAAAAAATAAGGACAAATAATTTGATTTACCTACATTTTTAACTGTTCAGAGACAGCTTATTGCATTTCTTGTTTTGCTACTTCATAGTGATAATATACCACACTTTTCTTACCAATATCTTCCTGCGTGACCCCTCTGCATAAAATTAATTCACGATTTATTTGATCTAATATTCTGAAATCATCTTCTGAATTACTACTGGTTGACAAACAAATATATCCCGTGGTAAGTTCCATTTCTATTTGGACAATAGCACCTGAATGTAAAATTACTTCATACTAAAGATGTTTTTAAATCAAAATTTTCTTTTGGATAATTTTCAATTTTGTTGAATAAAGCCTCAGAATCAACGGCACCATTTTCCAGATAAAAAATATCTTTTTTGTCCCAAAAAAGTTCACGGAATTGCACCAATACATTTTTCACAAGGATTTCCCTGTCTAGAGTCCATAAGGTTTTTAGTTGAACAAGAAAAAGAGTTAACACGAGCACAGATTTGAGAGAATCTTGAGAAATATTTTGAAGGAACTGATGATGCTGACGGTGCTTGGAAGGCATTAGATGGAAGCAGAACTGGACGCCACACTCGCCCATTAAATGCAGTCTATCCTTTTGTATTCATGGAATCGAGTAGGAGGGGGTGACTAACCCCCGTCCTCTCACACCACCGCTCATGCG
>CAMWHJ010000095.1 GCA_947174015.1 uncultured Lachnospiraceae bacterium
TTTTCTTACGGTCTGTGCAGTAAATGCACAGACCTACTGAACAGTTACGACAATTTTACAATAAAAGTCCCAAGACATCTGCCTTGGGACTTTTTCGTTTCTCTACAAAAAACTTACTCACTTTATTTACTTATATTTTTTAAGTCAGTTTTACTCCTTACTTTAGTGTCGTTCATCCTTTACATAATTTACAATATTCAGGCAATGGTCTGAAATACGCTCTAAATTTGTCAGCATGTCTAAGAAAATAATTCCTGCATTGGCATTACACTGTTGTTTTGCCAGTCTCTTAATATGCTGCTTGCGCAATTCCTCCTCCATATCATCAATGAAAGCCTCGTCACGCTCCACAATATCCATGGCAGTTTCATTTTCCGTAAATCTTACCTCCACCGCTTTTCTCACAGCCTCCTCGGTTTTTTCAAAAACTCTGGCAATGCCTTTGACTGCCTTTTCCGAGAAAGTTAGATCTGACTTTATCAAATTCTCTGCCAGTTCTGTGATATTGTCACAATGGTCTCCGATTCGTTCCAAATCGCTGACCGTATAAAACAGATTGCTTACAATCAGATTCTGCTGTTCTGTCAATGGCAGTTTATTGATTTTCAGCAGATAATCCGAAATCAGCTCCGCATATCTGTCCATGCTTTCTTCAATCTTGTAGGCTTTCTTGATTTTCTTTGAATTATGCTCCAATACCGCCTGCTGCACCGTTACCACATGCTTGATTGCCATTTCTCCCATATGCTCAATTTCCAACAATGTATTTTCAATGGCAAAGGAAGGCGTTTCCAAAATTCTGTCATCTAAATGGCGGATAATAACTTCCACATCATCCTGTTCACCATTTTCCTCACCTCTTAAGATAAACTCGGAAGCTTTCACAAGCCAACCTGCAAACGGGAAGAGAATTATCGTATTTGCAATGTTAAATATCGTATGAAAAATAGAGATTTCCACACTGGAAACCGTGGATACTGCCATTTCTTTATTAAACAGGAAAAACACAAACATGATTGTCCCAAACAAAACAGCCCCCAATACATTAAACAGAAGATGAATGACTGCTGCCCGTTTCGCATTCTTCTGAGCACCTGCACTGGACAATAGAGCAGTAACACAAGTACCGATATTTTGTCCCAGCATAATAAATACCGCCGAATTCCAGTTTACCACCCCATTCATGGCAAGAGTCTGCAGGATACCCACGGAAGCAGATGAACTTTGCAGTATTGCCGTCACCACAGCCCCCGCCAAGATACCCAGCAGCGGATTTGCACCTAAAGTTTGAAAAGCCCTGGCAAAAATCGGTGCTTCCTTATATGGTGTAATGGCACCGGACATAAAACTCAGACCAATAAAGAGTATGCCGAAACCGATGGCAATCTGGCTGAAATCCACCTTTTTCTCATCCTTACTGAACATAATCACAAAAGCACCGATACCGATAATCAACGGTGCAATAAATTCCGGCTTAAAAAATGCTCCCCATTCACTCATGGAAACCAGCCAGCTGGTGATGGTAGTACCCACATTGGCACCCATAATCACGCCTACTGCCTGCGTAAGGTCTAAAAGACCTGCATTTACAAAGCCTACCACTAAGACGGTAGTTGCCGAGCTGCTTTGAATAATTGCGGTAACGGCGGCTCCCACCAACACTGCCAAGAATCTGTTGTTTGTCAGTACTCCCAGCAAACGCTTCATCTTGTCCCCGGCTGTTTTCTGCAGACCTTCTGCCATTACATGCATACCATATAGAAACATTCCAAGTCCGCCAATGAACTTAAACAACATTTCCACATCTGACATCGACATAGTTTGTCCTCCTGATATTTGCTTGAAATTATCTAAACATAACTATTTTATCGAATGTTTCTGCTGTTGTAAAGATTTAAAAGACAAAAAAGTAACTTTTTCACTTTTTTCTTGACGTTTTTTCCGCCTGCTAGTATTCTTGAAAAGTGAAGATTTTGATGTTGGCACATTGTGAGTATTTATTTTATACTCCATCAGACTCAAAACACACCATACAACCTGACAATATTTTTTCAGAAAGGATATCACTATGAGAAATATAAAATTAACCCTAGAATATGACGGCAGCCGGTACAATGGGTGGCAGCGGCTGGGACGGGATGACAATTCCGGCACCATCGAGACAAAGCTTTTGGAAGTCATCAAGAAAATGTCTGGCGAAAATGCAGAATTAAACTGTGCTGCCAGAACAGAAACCGGAGTCCATGCCCATGGGCAGGTGGTAAATTTTAAAACCTCCTCTCCCATGAAATTATATGAAATCAAGAATTATTTTAACCGGTATCTGCCCATGGATATTGCAGTCATTGATATTCAAGAAATGCCGGAGCGTTTTCATGCCTCTTTGAATGTGAAATCCGTTACTTACCTGTATCGGATTTCCATTGGAGATGTACCCTCTGTCTTTGAGCGAAAGTATATGTATTACAGCTTTCAAAAGCCGGATGTGGATAAAATGCACATTGCTGCCCAGTCTTTGCTGGGGAAACATGATTTCAAGTGTTTTTCTACGGTAAAGAAAGCCAAGTCTACCGTAAAAGAGATTACTGCCATTGAAATTTATGGAGATGAGAATGAAATTCAAATTACCATAAATGCAAATCAGTTTTTACATAATATGGCAAGAATGATTATCGGCACTTTGTTGGATGTGGGGTGTGCCAATCGTCCCCTTTCCGATGTGGAACAGATTTTATCTGGAAAGAATGGTATGATATCTTCTGCACCGGCAAAAGCTTTGGGGCTGTTTTTAGAAGAGGTGGGGTATTAATCCCCCACCCCATCTGTCGGCTGTTGGGCAATGGGTGTCACCGCCTCTTCGCCAATCCCATAATAGGAATCATGATCTTCCTTGCTTTTCTTCACTGCATGTTCTGTAATATAATCATCCACATCCTGAATAAATTTATCCCATTCTGAGGGATTGTCCACAAAGTATTTGGGACATGATTTACCGGTTACATCATAGTGGCGGATCACATCCGATGCCTGAAGATTAAATTTGCAGCAAAGCCATGCACAAAGTTCCACCACTGAATTGTATGTGCTGTCGTTAAACTTTCCTGTTTCGTCCATATGGCAGCATTCAATACTTACCGTATCAAAATTCCTCTGGTTGGAGGCATATGCCCGTTCCACCGTTGGAATACACTGGATGATCTCTCCCTCTAAGCCCACCACAAAATGACTGCTGACACTGGTGGCATGGGTATCCTTCAATCCCTCAAAAAAGCTGCGGTTCTGCTGTGCCGTAGTTCCCGGATTGGCAGTATAATGAACCACAATATTCGTAATAGTTTCTGTGGCTATGCCTGGTCTGGAATATTCATTTGGGGTCAGCAGCTGTACATCGATATCCGGCTTTTCTTCAATCACCAGATAAGTTTCTTTCTGTAAAATATTATGTCCGGATGGCTCCCCTGAAGCAGGTTTGGTTCCTTGTTTCGATACAAGGCTCACTACCAGCAGAATAATCACCAGCAAAATCAGCAGCCCGCCGCCAAACACACAGATTCTGGCTATCATAACCTGCTGTCTTCGCTTCCTTCTTCGCTGTGCCCTTCGTTTTTCATACTCCTCCGATTCATGATATGATGCATAATCTCTGGTATCTCGCTCCATTTTTATATCCCCTTTTTCTTCTGACAGTCAGTGTACCTTCACTGCAATTATCAGTGTACCATATTTCTCGACATAATTCCTTAAATTTTTTTGAAAATTTCATTAAGCTTTTTTATTGGCAGAAAAAAGCTCTTGAAACCAACGTTCAAGAGCCCTTTCTTTCATATATTCATAACTTGCACATTTTATGGGTAACAGTTCAGATACTTGAACCGTTACATTTATGCAGTCATTACAGCATACTTAATTCTCAACACTGTAATTTGGTGCTTCTTTTGTAATATGAATATCATGTGGATGACTTTCTTTTAAGGATGCTGCAGAAATCTTCACAAATCTTCCATTTTCCTTTAATGCTTCAATATTTGGTGTTCCGCAGTAGCCCATACCGGAACGAATACCGCCCATTAACTGGAATACCGTATCCTCCAAAGTTCCCTTGTATGCCACACGTCCCTCGACGCCTTCCGGCACCAGCTTCTTAGCATCTGTCTGGAAGTAACGATCCTTGCTGCCGTTTTCCATGGCTGCAATACTTCCCATACCACGATACACCTTATATTTTCTTCCCTGATACAATTCGAACGTACCCGGTGCCTCATCACATCCTGCAAAAATGCTTCCCATCATACACACATTGGCACCTGCTGCAATTGCCTTTGTCATATCTCCGGAATACTTGATACCGCCGTCTGCAATAATAGGGATACCATATTCTTTCGCCACTTCATAGCAATTCATAACAGCCGTAATCTGAGGTACACCAATACCGGCAACCACACGGGTGGTACAGATGGAACCTGGTCCAATTCCAACCTTAACCGCATCGGCACCAGCCTCGATTAAGGCTTTTGTGGCCTCTCCTGTTGCCACATTACCTGCAATCACCTGCAAATCCGGAAATTTTTCCTTAATCATTTTTACACAGTTAATTACATTCATGGAATGCCCATGGGCAGAGTCAAGCACAATCACATCTACTCTTGCATTTACCAATGCCTCTACACGTTCTAAGCAGTTGGCAGTGATACCCACACCGGCACCACAGAGCAGTCTTCCCTGTTCGTCCTTGGCAGCTAAGGGATACTTAATCTGTTTTTCAATATCTTTGATGGTAATTAAACCCTTTAAATTGAATTCTTCGTCTACAATGGGCAGTTTTTCCTTTCTGGAAGCTGCTAAAATCTTCTTAGCCTCTTCTAAGGTAATGCCCTCCTTGGCAGTGACCAGACCTTCCGATGTCATACATTCTTTGATTTTCTTGGCAAAGTCTGTCTCAAACTTTAAATCACGATTGGTAATGATACCCACCAATTTTCTGCCCTCTGTAATGGGTACACCGGAAATCTTGAATTTTGCCATTAAATTATTGGCATCTTCTAAGGTATGATCCGGGGATAAGTAAAATGGGTCTGTAATGACACCATTTTCCGAACGCTTTACCTTGTCCACCTCTTCCGCCTGTGCCTCGATTGACATATTCTTGTGAATAATACCAATTCCGCCCTGTCTTGCCATAGCAATTGCCATTCTGGACTCTGTGACCGTATCCATACCCGCACTCATCATAGGAATATTCAACTTAATTTTCTTGGTAAGCTGTGTTGATAAGTCCACCTGATTCGGAATCACTTCGGAATAACCTGGTACTAAAAGCACATCATCAAATGTAATGCCTTCACCGATAATTTTACCCATTAAATTTTCCTCGCTTTCTTTCTTATAAACTTTAATGTGAATAGAAAGCGGATAACTCTATCCGCTTTCTAACTGTCAAAACATTATTGTTTATCGTCTTTTTCAATCTTTATTTCTTGTATTGACTAAGTTTATCAGACTTTTTTCCTTATGTCAATAAAAGTATTGCAAATTCCTACATATTTTGCAGATTTTCGGTAACAGTTCAGGCAGGTCTGTGCATTTACTGCACAGACCGTACGAAAACACAGCGGGAGCAAGCAAAAGCCCCATCTGCGGAGCAGATTTTAAATGGGCTTTTGCAAGTAACAGTTCAGGTATCTGAACTGTTACGATTTTCGGTACTGTCACAGATTCCCTGATTTATTTCACCAAATTGACAGAAAATATCTTTCTGGGTGCCGCATTATACATCATAGTTATAATTTCTTCATTTAACTCCATCAAGATACGATACTGAATTTCTTTTCCATTAAAAATTACCGTATAATTTGGCTTCCCTGTTTTACTGGTAAAGTCAAGCTTTTTCAAATCCCTACCTTTGTACTCATTCAAAGGCTCAGAACCCGTCGGTGCCACAATGGAAATTTTCTCCATAGGCATATTAATCACTGCCTTTCTCTTCTGTTTGCCAATGATCTTATCCACACTGAGTTCACCACCCACATACAGATACTCATACTCTAAGTCAGATTTCCCTCTGATAAAATAAAATATTGCCCCGAAAATAATTGCGATAAACAGGGTAATTGGATTTCCCAACAGCGTCAGCAGAAAGCTTGCACCGATAATTCCAATCAGCAATGATTTCACTAAAATCACCGGAAAGGATTGTTTTCTTTTAATTAACAGTTCTGAATAAGACTCGCCCATGTTCTTTCCTCCTACCATTCTCTTGTGTACATTCAGGCAAATACACATAGTATGATTATACCAAACTGAAAATTTTTTTAAAGAGTTTTTTGTCTTCTTTATCACTTTTCATACTTTTTTTATTTTTTCCACTGCTGTTTATGTTATACTGTAATCATTGCAGAGAGGTAACAGTTCAGATACCTGAACTGTTACTTTTTTAAGAAAGTATAAAGGCTGGTGAACAACTATGGACAAAGATCAGGAATTATCAAAAATTTCATTTAAAAATCTATCCTTTCAAGAAAAGACAGAATATCTCTGGGATTACTACAAATTCCATCTGCTTGGTATTTTATTTGTGCTGGTTTTGACAACGGGCGGAATCTTCTATCTTGCCGAGGACTCCAAACCGGATATTTTAAACGGATATTTACTCAATTCCAACTGGGGAGATGACATGGCTCAGGAACTGCTGGCGGATTATGCCTTTACAAAGGGCTATGATTTATCAGAAAGCAATGCCTATTTTAACAGTTCTGTGTATATAGATGTACAGATTAAGGATCAGATGAGTTCTGTGGCTTATACAAAGGTTATGTCAGATCTGGATATGAAACGCACTGACTTTTATTTCTGTAATCAGGAAATCTTTGATTACTTTGGAGAAAAGGATACCTTTCTTGATCTTGAGACCGTTTTGCCTGCGGATTTGCTGGAAAAATACCAGAATCAAATGATTTCCACCAATCAATATGACGAAAATGGTGAAATTATCCGAACATATGAAGCCGGTATTGATATAAGCAATACAAAAAAAATAAAAGCATACAATAAGAAACGTCCGATGTATGAGAATTCCTCCATTATTTTCTCCATCCCCTACAATACCACACGCTTAGAACACACAATTGAATTTCTGCGGTTTCTGGATGAATAACATATTGACAGGTAGTCCCTTACATTTTTAATAATTTACGAGCTGTGCCACAAGCACAGCTCGCAAAGATTTTTCTCCATAAATTTATCTGTGAAATTAAAGTTTTAAAGCTATTTCTCAATAATTACATCATTCCCATGCCTGGAGCACCTGCTGGCATTGCCGGGGCATCTTCCTTGATATTTGCCACAACAGATTCTGTGGTCAGCAATGTGGATGCAACACTGGTTGCATTCTGCAATGCACTTCTGGTAACCTTTGCAGGATCAAGGATTCCTGCTTCCACCATGTTCACATATTCTTCTTTTAATGCATCAAATCCCATACCAGGATCTAATTCTTTTACCTTGCTGATAATGACAGAGCCTTCTAAACCTGCGTTGGCAGCAATATGGTACAACGGAGACTCCAATGCCTTTAAGATAAGCTGAGCACCTGTCTTCTCATCTCCCTCTAAGGTCTCTACTAACTTAGCAACCTCTTTGGATGCATGAATGTAAGCAGAACCGCCGCCTGCAATGATACCTTCTTCTACCGCTGCTTTGGTAGCTGCCAGAGCATCTTCCATACGAAGCTTTGCTTCTTTCATTTCTGTTTCTGTGGCAGCACCTACTCGGATCACTGCCACACCGCCTGCCAGCTTGGCAAGTCTTTCCTGTAATTTCTCTTTGTCGAAATCTGAGGTAGTCTCCTCTAACTGAGCCTTGATCTGTGCCACACGTCCATTGATTTCCTCTTTGGAACCTTCACCGTCAACAATGATGGTATTTTCCTTCTGAACCTTGACAGATTTTGCATGTCCCAGCATATCTAAAGTAGTCTCTTTTAAGTCCATGCCCAGTTCCTCAGAAATCACCTGACCGCCTGTTAAAATAGCAATATCCTGTAACATTTCTTTTCTTCTGTCACCGTATCCCGGAGCCTTCACAGCTACAACATTGAAAGTTCCTCTTAATTTGTTTACGATTAATGTGGTTAATGCTTCGCCCTCCACATCTTCTGCAACAATCAGAAGCTTTGCACCGGACTGTACAATCTGTTCCAATAATGGAAGAATTTCCTGAATGTTAGAAATCTTCTTATCTGTAATTAAGATATATGGATTTTCCAATACTGCTTCCATCTTATCCATGTCTGTTGCCATGTATGCGGAAATATATCCTCTGTCGAACTGCATACCTTCTACTAAATCAAGTTCTGTCTGCATGGTCTTGGATTCCTCAATGGTGATCACGCCGTCATTGGATACCTTTTCCATAGCATCTGCTACCATGTTGCCCACTTCTTCATCTGCTGCTGAAATAGCTGCAACCTTAGCAATATGGTTCTTTCCCTGTACCGGAGCAGCCATGTTTTGAATTGCTTCCACAGCTATTTTCGTTGCCTTTCTCATACCCTTTCTTAAGATAATCGGGTTGGCACCTGCTGCCAGGTTCTTCATTCCTTCATTTACCATTGCCTGTGCCAGTACGGTAGCTGTTGTGGTTCCGTCACCTGCAACATCATTTGTCTTAGTTGCAACTTCCTTTACCAACTGTGCACCCATGTTTTCGAAAGCATCCTCTAATTCCACTTCCTTTGCAATAGTTACACCATCATTGGTAATCATTGGGGCACCAAAAGAACGGTCAAGTACTACGTTTCTTCCCTTTGGTCCGATGGTTACTCTTACTGTGTCTGCTAATTTATTTACGCCAGTTTCCAATGCTGCTCTGGCTTCTGCGCCATATTTAATTTCCTTTGCCATGATTCAATTCCTCCTAAATTTTTGCTCTTTCCGTTTTCTATGATTAGTCTTCTATAATTGCTGCAATATCGTTCTGCTTTACCACGATATATTCTTCTTCACCCAATTTTACCTCTGTGCCTGCATATTTAGAGTAAATTACCTTATCTCCAACCTTTACCTGCATGGTAACTTCCTTGCCATCAACCACACCGCCTGGACCAACAGCGATCACCTCTGCCTGCTGAGGCTTTTCCTTGGACTGTCCTGGCAATACAATACCGGACTTTGTGGTTTCCTCTGCCTCCAACTGCTTTAATACAACTTTGTCACCTAATGGTTTTAATGTCATTTGAATTTCCTCCTTTTATATATACTTGTTGTTTTCTATTTATTAGCACTCGTTTTAAATGAGTGCTAACCGATAGTCATATATTAACATTTTGTGGTTAATGTGCAACGTTATTTATTGATATATATATGTATTTATATCCATTTATATCCATTTATACGTCATTTTCTTCCATTTTCTCACTTTTAATGTTTTTATCTGATTTTATTATTTTTTTAGAAACAGTTTATTAAGTTTATTATTTGTAACTATTATTGTAACTGTTCAGTAGGTCTGTGCATTTACTGCACAGACCGTAAGAAAAA
>CAMWHJ010000096.1 GCA_947174015.1 uncultured Lachnospiraceae bacterium
TTTTCTTACGGTCTGTGCAGTAAATGCACAGACCTACTGAACAGTTACTAATTTTGTTCTATTTCTTCCATGAAACGCATACATATATACAAAAAACATCTGGAGGAGTTTATGAGCGGAAAAACAAAAATTGTTGTGCTACATACGAAGGAAATCATTTATACCACACTGTTTGCTGTGCTTGGTATTCTATTAATTGTACTGTTAATCTACCTATTTATGACAAGATCCGGAAAGGATGAACCTGCCAATGCCTACGTTCCAGGTGTGTATCATGCCTGTCTTGCTTTAGGAGAGCATTCTTTAGACATTCAGGTGATTGTAGATGCAAATGAAATTCTTTCTATCGATATGAAAAATACCTCTGAGACTGTCACTGCCATGTATCCCTTGATGGAGCCTTCTTTAGAGCAGCTTTCTTCGCAGATATATGAAAAGCAAAGTCTTGAGGATATTACATATTCCGAAGAAAATCGCTATACCTCAATGCTTTTACTAAATACCATAGAATGTGCCTTAGAAAAAGCTGCTGCATCCCAGACACCGGAAGCCACTCCCACCGCTGCCGGCACCGCCCCTACAATTATATATTAGATTGAAAAGCTGTCATCCTGCCGAGAAACATCTACTGCCGACAGTAAGTATATTGAAATCCATTTGCATTTAATCACTGTCGGCAGAACGAAATCTAAAAACATATCGTAACTATTCAGTACCTTCATAGTTACGAGCAAAGAACCATGCAAAATTGCCTACGGCAATGGTTCTTTGCCTGTTATATCCACTTTTTCTTACGGTCTGTGCAGTAAATGCACAGACCTGCTGAATAGTTACAACATATCATTCAAACTGCTTTGCAGTTTGGTTACTTCGGGTATTGCACCCATGAAAATTGCTTCGCAATGGGTGCAAGCAGGCAATCAAACTGCTTGGCAGTTTGGTTACTTTAAGGCAATATCTAAAAGTTGCTGCAACCGTTCTACCGTTACATGATACTTTTCATTACAAAAATGACAGTTTACCTCAATGGTTTCTCCATCATCAATCATTTCCTGCAATTCTTTCTTTCCAAGACTGCTCAGCATTTTCTCAATTTTTTCCTCAGAACAATTACATTGAAAAGAGGTATCCATTTGTTCCGTTATCACCGGTTCTAAGCCCTCCAACAATTTTTCTAAAATGTCTTCCGGTGTCAACCCCTCCTCCAACATATCCGTAACTGAAGTCACATTCTTTAAATTCTCTTCCAATTTATCAATCACCGCATCTTCTGTAAATGGAAGAAGTTGAATGATAAATCCGCCTGCACGTTTTACGGTATTATTTTTCTCCATTAAAACCCCTAAACCCACAGAAGAAGGCACCTGCTCAGAGGTGGCAAAATAATAGGTCAAATCCTCTGCAATTTCGCTGGTTGTTAAAATCGTCTGCCCCACATAAGGCTCCTTTAACCCCATATCCTTAATAACCTGCAGCATTCCCACGCCCACTGCTCCTGCCACGTCTAATTTGCCTTGATTGTTTGGTGGCAGCATCACTTCCGGATGATCCACATACCCCTTTACATTGGACTTGGCATCCGCCGTTACGGTAATTCCACCTAAAGGTCCGTTGCCCCGCACTTTTAGAGTAAGTATATCCTTTTCATTCTTCTGCATCGCCCCCATGATAGAACCTGCGGTCAACAGCCTGCCCAGAGCTGCCGTTGCCACCGGACTGGTATTGTGGGCGGCTCTTGCAAATTCCACCATATCTCTTGTGGTGGCTGCAAATGCTCTTATCTGATTATCTGCCCCAGTTGCTCTTACAATGTAATCTTTCATTCTCTCTCTGCCTTTCCTTGCTCTCTTGCAATAATATATACTCTCTCACTGTCTTCTTTCGGTGCCTCTCTGGTGAAGGCATCATACACTGCCACCAGTTCTAAACCTGCCTCCTTCACCAAAGCCAGCACTTCCCCCACTTCATAGGCACGCTGATAATGGCATTCTTCAAAGCGATCATATCTTTTATCTTCCTTATCTTCAATAAAAAGTGTCAGCACATATTCGTTAATTTTCTCTTCTTCATCATAGTAATTTTCCCAGATAAAGCTGCAGTTGTCTCTTACTTCTGCAAAAGTATTATCCGCCAAAAGCTCTCGATATTTATAGGAAGTGTTCATATCAAAAATAAAAAGCCCTTTGGGGTCTAAATAATTGTTTACCAGACAAAAGGTCTTCAGCAATTCCTGCGGATCCGTCATATAGTTGATGCAGTCACAGATGCTTACCACTGCTCCAACAGTGCCATAAAGTTCAAAATTCTCCATGGGCTGGCATAGGTATAGTATATCATGCCCTGACTTTTCTCGTTTTGCCATGGCTATCCCCAGCATTTCTTCCGACATGTCTACACCAGTCATATCGTAGCCTGCTGCTGCCAGACACTCTGTTACACTGCCGGTACCACAGCCTAAATCCAGTACTAAGCCTTCTGATATGTTGTATTCCTGCAATAAGGATATGACATATTCCGTCCATTTGGGATAATCGATATTATCCATAAAAATGTCATAAACTTCTGCAAATCCTGTGTATGCTTCCATTGATATTTCCTCTTTCCTGATTTGATATGAAGTTTATCGCAGCTGTTTCCTACCTTGACATCTGCCATCTATCATGTATAGTAGCATAAAAGTAGGGGGGCGGTCAACCAACACAAAGCTTGATTATTTTGCAAATCTTCAGTATATTATTTTTATGATACAAGGGTCAAAAGTCAGAAAACGTTCCTGCCTGCAGGATAAGATATCTGACTTAATGACCCATCCACACATGAGCAACAAAATACCTTTAACCCTCATATTTATAAAAACTATGAAAACATCAGAGAAAGGAAAAATCATGTCTATGTTGTACACGTTTCGAAAAATTTTCATGGGTATCCCATGTTCTCTTCTCCCAGCCCTCTGCCTTTTACTTATAATTGCAGTGTTACTATTGCACCCTGCTTTCCTATGCCTTCTTGCTCCGGAAAAAATTCAGGGTGTAGAGCAATTATCCACAGTTACTCCCAATTACTCCTATATAATTTTGGAAAATGCCCAGCTAAATTATACCGGATATGACTGTATGAAAAATCAGAAAGTGATAGGTCAGTATTTTTATGTGCAATCAGAACAAAAATGCTATTTCTTTCTCTTAAAGCCTGTGTCTGAAACCTCTCTGTCCAAGCCACTGCATGTTTCCAAACTAAGGCTTAGAGTAAATGAATCACACACACAATACCAATCTCTTCTAATGAACCTTAGCAATGACATACACTGGAGTGCAAACCACCTCTCCCAAACTGCTCCAGATTATATTTTGACAGAAAATCAGGGTGAATACATTTACTGTTTATTTTTTATCCTATCTCTTCTTCTGCTGGGTCTATGGCTGATAGGAACATTGTTGCGAAAGATTTTTATATTTCTGTCACATACTCCATAAAAAACAGACAGCAGTGGTTTACACTGCTGTCTGTTTTGCTTTCACTTTCAAATTCTGATTTCACTATTTTCTATATCTATTGTGCCTGCTCTTTCTCTGATGACTCATCACCACCCAAACGGTATCCAATGAAGCCTCCCACTGCTGCTGCCAGCAAGCCGGTGATAACACTAATCACACTGAATCCTTCTCCTTTAGATACAATAAAAATGGCAAAGGGAGATGCCACAATTAAGCCGATAATTGCCCAGTAAGCAACCAATGGAAACTTTTTGAAAATAATCTCCACCAGCTTTGCCACTGCAAAGATGCCAAATACCACACCCAGTCCAAAGGGAACAAAAATCAGTAATCCGTCCAAGATCCCCGGCACATTCCAAGTTAATACATTTTCAATAAACAAACTGATATTGGAAATAATCACATCATAGTACCCCAAAAGCATAAGCACCATGGAACCGCTGACTCCCGGTATAATCATGGTAGCGGATGCCACCACACCCACTGCAAAGAGCTTTATCATAGGCAGAATACCACCAATCAATGTGGCCTCTTCGCCGCTGCTTTCCCCCATCAAGGCGGAACCTATCACCAAAATCAAAAACAGTAAACAGGCAATGATATGCTGTAATTTCACAGAATGTCCCTTTACATTCTTTAAAATGTAAGGGAAACTTCCAATAATCAAGCCGATAAACAGACAATTGGTCTGAAAGGGGATTACTTCAAACATCATGGCAATAATCTTTGACAATACCACAATCCCCAATACCATACCAATACCAATGGGAAGCAAAAACTGAAAGCTTTTCTTAAAGTCTTTCAATAAGCCGGTGATGGATGAAATCAGCTTATCATAAATCCCCATGGCAACCATCATCGTACCTCCGCTGACACCTGGAATAATATTTGCAACACCAATTACAATGCCGCTTAAGATCTTTTTTAACATATTCGTATATTTTCTCTCTTTCTTTTAAATTTCGTAACTGTTCAGTACCTTTACAGTTACGATGCAAAAATCCATTTAAAATCGCCTTTGGCGATAGGATTTTTGCACTCCTGAATCATTTTCTCACGGTCTGTGCAGTAAATGCACAAACCTGCCGAATAGTTACTAAATTTCACATTATATCTTTTGTCTTATGTACTCCCTTAAAAAACGAATGAATTGTTCCATCTCCTGCTGTGTTCCAATGGTAATCCGAAGATAGTTGTCAATTCTTGGCTTTTTAAAATATCTGACAAATATCTTTGCCTGACGCAGTGCCTGAAATAATTCCTCCGCCGGTATGGTCTTGTGGGTGGCAAAAATAAAATTTGCCTTAGAATCCGGAAAAGAAAAGCCCAAAGTCTGCAATTCCTTCTTCGTCCACTCCCGGGTGTTCACTATCTTTTCCACTGTTTCCTGAAAATATTCCTTGTCCTTTACTGCTGCCGCACCAAACCGTATGGCTGTGTCATTTAAAGTGTAGGAGTTAAAGGAATATTTCACATCATTTAAGTATTGTATCAATTCTGAATTGCCCATGGCAAAGCCGATTCGCATACCTGCCATAGAACGGGATTTTGAAAAAGTCTGCACCACCAGCAGATTATCATACTTATCAATCAGGGAAAGAGCACTTTTCCCTCCAAAATCCACATATGCTTCATCCACAATTACAATGCTGGCGGGATTTTGGGCAACAATCTCTTCCACCAAGGACAAATCCTCCAAAAGCCCTGTGGGCGCATTGGGATTTGGGAAGATAATACCACCGTTTTCCTGCTGATAATCCTCTAAAACCATATGAAAATTATCATCTAAAGCCTTGGTCTCATAGGGAATTTTCAGCATATCTGCCCACACATCATAAAAAGAATAGGTAATATCCGGGAAAAAAATGGGCTTATCACTGTTGAAAAACGTCAAAAAGCACATAGCAATCACATCATCCGAACCCACACCCACAAAAACGTTTTCCTTTCTTATTCCGCAATTTGCAGCAATGGCTGACACCAGATGATCCATTGTGGGATCCGGATAAAGACGCAGATGCTCTATATCCGTGGCTTTCACAGCATCCTCCACGTACTTCGAAGGCGGATAGGGATTCTCATTGGTATTTAACTTAATTATATTTGTGTCCTTCGGCTGTTCTCCCGGCACATAAGGAACTACCTTTCGTATATTTGCCTCCCAGGCTTTCATACTTTCACTTCCAATCATTTTTCTATCACATTTTTCTTCCATACTGGAAAAGAGCAAATCTACTTTACAACTTTGCTCCTTTAAAGTCCCATACTTATTGAAACAACGTAACTGTTCAGTAGGTCTGTGCATTTACTGCACAGACCGTAAGAAAAAGTGGATATCACAGGCAAAGAACCATTGCCGTAGGCAATTTTGCATGGTTCTTTGCTTGTAACTATGAAGGTACTGAATAGTTACGAAACAACTATACAGAACTAACACACCTATGTTAGCAAAAATGTAGCATAAAATCAAGGTTATATTTTCTTGCCAATGTGGTTTTCATGCTATATGATATAAGTATGTGGTTTTTTAGAAAAATGCTGTTAAAAATTTTACCATTTACGACCGAAGGGAGAGATACCATGAAACAAAGAAAAACATCTGTTACCCATTATGCTCTTTTGCTGCTGGCATTCAGTCTTTCGTTTTTGTACACCAGCAATACAAAAACTGTACTGGCTCAACAAAATGCATCTGAAATTCCAAGCATTGTAACAGATATATCAGCAATACCTACCCAGGCTTTGGAAGCCACTGCTACACCTACCAATATTCCTGAGGCCGGAGAACCATCCCAGCCTGCCCAAGAGCCGGATCTCACAAAAGCACCTACCCCCACCAATACAGACAATTCCGGACTTATTCGCACTATGACCTTTGACAGTGACGGAGGAACGGAATATCCTCCTGTGGAACGTATGAAAGGTGAACTTTGGGGTATTATTCTCCCAACTCCTGTAAAGGAAGGCTACACCTTTGATTCTTGGTACAATGCTGATACCGGCACCAAATGTGCTGCTGACCGTTTTCTTGAATGGAAGGTAAACAACAATTTTCGTCTGATCGCCAAATGGATTCCCAATTCCGAATTGGAACGCACCATGTCATTTGACAGCGATGGAGGAACCGAATATCCTCCCGTGGAGCGTATGAAAGGTGAGCTCTGGGGCATTACACTTCCGACCCCGGAAAAAAAAGGATATGTATTTGCCTACTGGTATAACGCTGATACTGGAACCAAATGTGATGCTGACCGCTTTCTTACATGGAAAGTCAACAACAATTTTAAACTAAAAGCAAAATGGAACCTGGCAAATTATACGATTACATACCAATTAAAAGGCGGCAGCTTGTCTTATACTGCCCCCACCAACTATACCATGCTTTCTGATACCATCAAGCTGGTGTCTCCTGTGCGGGCAAAGTACACCTTCGAAGGCTGGTATACCAATTCCAATTACAGCAGCAAAAAGTTTACCTCAATTCCAAAGGGAAGCACCGGAAATGTAACTCTTTATGCTAAATGGAAAAAAGTACAACCAGATGCAGTCACCATAAAATCTGTCAGCAATCCCAGCGGAAAGCTTACCATTAATTTAAAGAAAGTATCCGGTATAAAGGGTTATGAGATTAAGATTTCTACAAATAAGGATTTTAAGACCAACACTGCCACCTATGATATCGGCAGTAAAACTTCCTTAACTTATGCCGGTGCTGCCAAAAAAACCTATTACATTAAGGCAAGAGCCTATGCTTTGGATTCCACTGGGGCAAAGCGCTATGGCAGCTATGGAAAAACCGTTCAGAAAAAAGTGACAAAGGCTGTGAAAGAATATACTGCCACCTCCACCTCAGCCAAGATCAGTGCTGCAAAGGCACTATCTTCCAAACAAATCCAAATCAAAGCTACTGTGAAAAAACGTGTAAAAAGCAGTGATGATTTTTATTATTTGGTAAAATTAAACCCCCATACCAATAAGGTGGAAAAATCCATAAAAAAAGTTTTTAAAGAAAAATCCATTAACATCAAACTTCCCATTGACGGCAGCAATGTGGGCAATTTGTTAAATAAATATGCGATTGCCATTAAAGAAAACGGCAAGTATAAGTTAATCAGTTCTGCCACATACATAACCAACCCGGAAAAAAGTGCAGTCAATACCGCCGCACGTTTTACCCCTGCCTCCAAAAAAGGCTTGCAGGGTGCGACTGTTTCTGATTTAGGCAGTAAGAACACTCTGTGGAATCTGGATTTAAAATATGTGATTTCCACCAATAATTCAGGCACACCCTTTGTATATAATGGAAAAACATACTATTTTAATGCACCTTATACGGATTTGGTTCGCTCATGGAATTCACAGGGAATCAGCGTCTCCATGGTGGTACTGCTGAGTTGGGATGATAATTTGACCTATTTAATCCACCCCTCTGCCAGAGTTCGGGGAAAAGCCTACTATACCTTAAATACCACAGAGAAAACTGCAAGAGAAACCTTGGAAGCAGCCTTTGCCTTTATTGGACAGGCTTATGGTACACAGGACTGCTATGTATCTAACTGGATTCTGGGCAACGAGATCAATGCGCACAAAGTATGGAATTATGCCGGCAATCTTTCTTTAGATGCATATGCCAAATCTTATGCACAAGCATTTCAGATGCTGTATTACGGTGTAAAACATGGTTATGGAAATACCCGCTGTTACGTGTCCCTCGACCATGCATGGAATCGTTCCACCAACGGTTTCAGCAGTAAATCCATGCTCACCGCCTTTGCTTCTGCCTTAAAGGCTGAAAATTCAAAGGTGGAGTGGAATCTGGCATTTCATGCTTATCCCACACCTTTGACTGCACCTGATTTCTGGAACAACGCAGGTGTAACCACTAATGTGAATACCACACCTTATATTACACCAAAAAACCTTGAGGTTTTAACCAAGTATATAAAAAAGACCTACGGTAAGAATACCAGAATTATCCTGTCTGAACAGGGATTTACTTCCACAAAGGGACAAAGCATTCAGGCTGCTGCCTTGGCTTACTCCTACTATAAGGCAGAATTTAATGATATGATCGATGCCGTAATCTATCGCTGCGAGTATGATGCCCCAGAAGAGGTGGCACAGGGACTTGCCATGGGAATGATGACTGATGCTATGACCTGCATAAAGAAAGAAGCATACAATGTATACAAATACATGGACACCCCAAGCTCAGAAACTTACACCAAACCTTATTTAAACACTATTGGTGCCAGCAGTTGGAAATCCATTGTCCCAAATTATAAAGCATCGAAATTCAAATCTATGCCGAAGGCAAACTAAAGGTTACTGTTTACTGGTTTCCGATACAAAACAAGCATAAAAATCCTCTCAGTTCTTTTAATACTGAGAGGATATGAAACCAGCTAAAGCCTAACAATCAGAAAGAGACACATATCATGCTATGTGCCTCTTTCTGTCATTCTGCATTTTAATAAAAATACAAAGATTGTGATTTAATTTTCTGTCGGTGCATAATCCTCAGAAATTGTATTTGATTTATTACCAAACTCCGTTTCTTCATATGTATGAGTTTCCGTGTCATAATCAGTTATATTTATTTTTGTAAATATAATAACACCAAACAAAACTATACAAACTACTGTCACCATAACCATAAATATTCTACTCTTTTTTCTCATCAATTAGTTCCTGCTCATAATATTACTTTAACAATTTTATACATCTGAATTATATATTTATTACCTCATGATGTCAACCAACAGAAATCGACATAATTCGACAAAATTGAGATAACTGTTCTGCTGATTTACCATTATATACTGCTTGTTCCTTTTGTTCTGCTGTGGGTCTAACTAATTTGATATTCATTTTGTCTCCTTTCAACTCCCGATTTTCCAGTTCTGATAACTGAAAGCTACCATGCTATTCTATTATTTTTCATTTCCAAAATATTGCATCAAAATCAAAAAAAGCAGATTTTATGTAACTGTTCAGTAGGTCTGTGCATTTACTGCACAGACCGTAAGAAAAAGT
>CAMWHJ010000097.1 GCA_947174015.1 uncultured Lachnospiraceae bacterium
TACGGCAATGGTTCTTTGCCTGTTATATCCACTTTTTCTTACGGTCTGTGCAGTTACTTCTTTTCAAAACAATCACTTATATTCTGCCTTATTTGACACTTTCCATGCTATTTTTATATTCCTGTTTATATTCTTCCAAACATTCGTTCAATTTCTCATAGTATCGGGAAATATTTCCTGCCTTCTTGTATTCCAGCACCTTGTCCATTTTCTTTCGTTTCTCAGAGACCGCCGCTTTCTCTAAAGCGTGCAGCAGGGTTTCCTCTGTGGCAAGGGCATTCTCCTCCGGCACCATTTCCTCTGCTACTCTCTTCACATAGGCTTCCTTGGGAAGATACATGTGCAATGCCTGAAGATAGCATCCCAAGCTCTCCTTATCCCCACTAAGTTCATAGGCATGAGCATAATTTTTACCTGCTTCCTCAAAAAGAAAAAGTCCTGCATATATGGTTCCTATATTATGATAAATATTCGCTTTGTCTGCCTCATTTTCAAATTCTTCTTCCCTTAGAATTTCCTGATATTCCTGAAATGCTTTTTGATACCGCTTATTTTCCAGATAAAAATCTGCCTTTGCCTTTCTCCGCAGCAGGGTGCTCTTTCCTTCCACCTCCCGCAGAGACTGGCTGAGCTTCGCCAGCTCCTCCTCCCTTAAATAACCGGTATCATCCATGACAGCATGTACAAACCCCTCCAGTCCCTTCTGATTCTCAATGCTCTTTCGCATTTTTTCTGCCAGTTGGGGAAGTTCCAACTCCCGTTCCACAAACTGACAGAGCTGCTCCTTCATGATATTCTCATCCAGCATATGGAGATTTTTGTAAAAACAGTAGCACAGCTCCTCTATGGTATATATATTCAGTTCAAATTCCTGAAAATGGTAAGGCTGCTCCGCTTTCTTACCCTGACAGATTAAAATTCTATCCATCTTTCCACCTCTTATGTATCCTGTTTTACTTTTGCAAGCTGTTGGGCAAGCTGTACTAAATCAATCTCCTGCTGCCAGCATTTCCCAGTGGCAGGATAAATCTCTCCAAAGCCCAAATCCTCTGCTTTTATGATTCCTGTCTCCTCACTGGTAAAAGAGATTTGCAGTCCTAATCGGCTGGCACGTTCTTCCCGCAGAGGAAATTCCGACAGGGGCAGTTTGATTTCCTGCCGTCCACCATACAGACCACTGACATAAAATACCAACTCTCTGCTTTCGCCCAAAAGCACATCCAGTTCACCGCCTGCCTCGTACCAATGCTCTTCTGCCGAAACCAGCTCATAGTCCACTTCCTGCCCTCTGCAAATTGCAGGCACAGCAAAATTCAACTTTACCTGCTCTTGTCCCAAATAAAGATACTTTCTGTTTTTTTGTTCTTCTCTTTGCTTTCCATAGGTTAAAGCCCCCATGCCGTACAAATTCTGTCCTCGAAACACCCGGCGTCCCTGGCACAAAAGTTTTAGGGAATTGGGATACCAGCTTTCTGCAAATCCTGTTCCCACCAGATAAACCATGGCAGCTTTTTTTCCCTCCAGCACCTGCTTTAACAGAGAAAATAGTGTTTCATCCTCCTTAGGTAATTCCGCAGAAGCCAGCGTATCCACCTTTATGATTCTTGGCATGGTTCCCTTATTTATCTCCAGACTTTTTATATCCAGCAGACTACCGTCATAATCCAATAAAATCACCCCTCGATCCCAAAGGGTTTCCTCCTGTGTCATCACATAACAGGCAAACCCCTCCGAATGGGAAATCAAACTGCTCTTTTTCTCTGAGAAGGGGAATTTTTTTTGCAGGGTTTTCCACAACTGCACCTGTTTTGGAGTGATTTTATCCACGCAAAAGGTAATCAAATCTATCTTTTGAAAAGATACATACCCTAATAGAAGGCTAAATGTCTTCTTAAGATACATCTGCATCAAAAGCTCTGCCTCATATACTTTTTCTTCCAGAATAATCTGTTCTGAGTTCTGGGCTTTTTCATAAAAATCCTCTGCTGCCACAGCCTCTTCCTCTGCAATTTTCTGCTCTGCCTCCTGACCAAAATACCACTGCTCAACACCTTTTTTCTTGGCAAGCAGCAGAGGAATCCTTGTATTTTCTCCCCCCGTTATTGCAGGTATTAACACAGGCTCTTTGCCGGAAGCAGGGGATATTAGGCTGATTTGACAATAATCTTTGCCCAATTCGTAACCCACATATATTTTCTCCTTGTTATCCACAACATCTCCACCTTATTTTATCGTAAAAATCTGCTCTGCTAAATAATCTGTCTTGATATATTTGTCCACCAGGACATTCAAGGTTTTTTCATCCTGCATCACCCGACTAATCAGCATATCATTAATAAGATCATAACGGCTTTCCCCATGAGACATAGGCTGTTCCGAACGAACCAGTCTTCCGCTTCCTAAAACCTCTCTGCCCTCCTGACCTTCTCTGGTGAGATAATACTGTACTGCCTCCCCAAAAAAAAGAATAAACGCCTTGGAGCACATGCCGGGAAAATAGGAATTCATTTCCTCGGTGCAATAATCTTCTTCCTGATGTTCATATGTGTAATGTACTGACAATTTTTGTTCCTCATTGCCGGAAAGTTCCAGCATTGTTTTATCCCGAATCATAAAAAGCTGGGGTAGGGGATAAGAAAATCTCAGAAAAAATTCAAAGCCGATTCCCTGCCCCAGCAGCTCCTCCATCAGTTGGCAAAGCACCTTCTCACATTCCCGATGGCGCTGGGGCTGCTCCGAAAAGTACTGCAGTACTGCTGCCTTACAGATGTCCGGCAGCACTTCCCCTTCTGCAAACATCTGATACAGGCGTTCCAGCACTCTTCGATCGGTAATTTTTTGTTTCACAAAATATTCATAGGACTGATTAATGACAAACGCTTTCTCAATGCTGGGTCTTGCTCCCTGATGCACATAGTCCTCAAAAATATCCATCAAATCTTCCACATAGGAATGGGCAAACAAGGACTGTACCAGCAGCCGTTCTTCCAAATCATAATTATCGATTTCCAACATCTTAGAGGACTTCCATACCTGACGCATCTGCCCAATACTGCCCTGATAATAATGCACCAGATAAGTCAGCAGCTCCACATCATATTTTCCCCTGCCATACAGGTAGTGGCAAAGCCTGCAAAATCTCTCATCCTCCTGATATTTCTCTCTTTGTTCCCGAAGATACAGACTGCATATGCGCAGCAAAAGTTTTTGATTTATCCCCTCTGCACCATAGGTAATCACATACTGATAAGATTTTTCATACATATTTCTGATAATCATGTAATCCACAAGACGAACTCTGTCTTTGTTTGGCATTTCCTCCAGTTCTGCCTCCAGAAGATAATTGTCCAGCTCTTGAAAATCTCCCTGTTGATAATAATAATCTGCAATTTTTCCGAAAAATTCTCTCTTTTCTTCCGGCTTCACCACCAGACTCTTTGACAAGGCACGAAGCTGTTGTACATTGTCCTGATTTACAGTCAGATAAGCACCTTTATCCAAAAGCCTATGGATGTAGATTCCGATTTCTGTCTTTGCTTTTCGAAAACAGTAATCCTCCATACCAGCATCCTGATACAGCCGCACCGGTTCTTCCTCCAGCGTAATTGGAAAACGCTTTCCATATTCATCCTCACCCAGCAGACAGTAGGAAACATTATACAAATTCACATATGCCTCTCTATGACTGCACACAAAGCTTTCTTCCAGATATAACGCATTGTGACGCACTACAATTCGCTGTATGTTCTTCTCCTTTATGGAAATTCGATATGTAAACATGATGGATGTCAAAGCCTCCATCTGTACTTCATCCAAATGTTCCTTTCGAAGTACTTCTTGATAAATATATGCCAGATTTTCATCGATATGGTGTTTTTCAAGCTCTGCCTTGGCAAAATCATAAATCTGTTCCAAATACTTCTCATACAGTTCTCGATAAGCATCTCGATTCTTCATGAGATTAACATAGAGATAGGCTTTTTTTCGATAATCCAAATCACACCGAAACATAAAATACATAAGAACACTTCTTGGCAATGGCACATACACTCTGGTATCCAGAGACATCAGGTAATACTCATAAAGCCTTGTGATCTTCAGCTCATTTAATACCCCTAATTCATACCAATAGAAATATCTGTCCTCCCGCTTATCATTGCGTATCAGCAGGCTGCACATGGCAAAAATGGCATCCCTGCCGGGATAAGCCTTATAACACTCTGTCAAAATCCGGTAAAGGATATGGGAGAATTCCAACTGGCTCTGAGCCAGATAAATCACCCTCGCTGCCAGTTCTTCTGTCATCTGATTGGTTTTCACTGTCCAGTTTAAAATATGCAGTTCAAATTGCTCCAGCCGATTTAACAGAGCTGTGTCCTTTTTTAAAAGATTCACTGCCTCCATATAGATCACCGGATGGTGGCAGCCCCTATGACAGAACTGTTTGATATCTTCATACTTTTTTTGGTGATCCAGTTCATAATTCTCATCCAAGTACAACAAGAGCCACATAAGACGCCAACTTCCACTATGAAATTTCAATTGTTCTCTCACGGTCTGCAGTGCCTTGTCCCTGGTGGATTCCTTCTGATCGGTCAATGCCTGAAGATACATATAATAGCAGTAATTTTCCATATCATTCCGCTTCAGCTGCTTTACATCCACCGCATTTTTCAGTACATACTGAGCATCTTCACGTTTTTTCTCTGCCAATAAAATCTGTACCTGATACAAAAGCATACTGGTGTCCTTTTTGCTTTGTAATCCTGCCATGCCAATCAAATCTTTTGATTTTTGTATCCAGCCATGACTGCCCTGTTTTCTGGTGCGAAAATCAATATAATTCTGCATCAATTCCAAATACAGACCTTTGTTTCCCCCTCTTTTTTCCTTCCGCTGCATTTTTTCTGCCACCACCGAAAGCTGCAGCTGTTCTCTGCCAAAAGAGAAGGTCAGTCTTGCCATATTCCGCCCTTCATGTAACAGATCATACTTGATTTCATAGGAAAAAGGACATAAACTCCCCACAAAATCTTCTTCGTGAAGATACTTTTTAGAGGGTACCAGAAAATCTCCATCCGAAGTGATTGCTATTTCAAAATATCCCCAGTTTTTCTTTACAATGGATACACTGTCCTTTAAGTCAAAGGCTACCTCCATAAATTTCTCCTGCTGTTTTCCCAAAGAAAAACATATGGGTTCTTTTTTACGTATGGCTATGAGAAATTCTTCCATGGCAAAATTATGGTCTAGATTTCCCAACAGCCCCTCACAGAGAGAAATATACTGCCTGTCATGCTTAGAGAAAATTTTCGTGAAATTCTTGTTTTCAAAGATTTTTAGTGCCTCATTCCACCCATTCTGAGCCAAATTGGTAAAATGAAACAAATTTTTCACACTTCCCATACTGGACTGGAAATGAAATTTTTCAATGGTGGCCACAAAAGGCAAACTGTACTCTCCCGCATTGCAGATAATATCAAAGACCCCTTTCACCACATCTCCCTGACCCATTCCCCTGCTGTTGAATTCAAATGAAATCACGCTGCGTTTTCCTTGAAATGACTTGTGGGAGCAGCTCATTCTAGGGGAGGATACCGTTATAAATCCCCGGATTTCTTCGTCTCCAAGAATCTCGAAATTCCCCTGATAATTCTCTCCCTGATACATCATGCACTCCACCCGGTCAGTAGACAAGACAATATCCGGCAAATCTGCCTGATATTCTCCATTGATATATGTTTCTAAGGTTCTATACACTGCTCTCACCTTCTTTCCTTGGCTATGGAATGCTCCCAGCCAGCCGCCGGCTTATTTGATGCCGCCGGAATTAAATATGTATTTTGCCTCAAATTCCTCCAAAGGGATGGCACGGTCAAAGTAAAAACCCTGCAGGAACTTGACTTCCATATTCTTTAAAACCTCTAACTGCTCCTTCCGCTCAATACCTTCCACGCAAATATGCAATCCCAGGGTAGCAGCCAGTTCACTGATCATCTTGATAAACGCTTTGGCATACTCATTCGTTTCAATGTCTGCCACAAAGGTCTGATCAATTTTAATAATATCCAGCGGAATTTCCTTAATATGATTCAAAGAGGAATAGCCTGTACCAAAATCGTCCAAAGCAATGCCAATCCCCAGCTTTCGTATCTCAGACAGTACCTGTTTCATGCGTGCCATATCGTTGATGGCAAGACTTTCTGTCACCTCCAAAATCAGGTTCTGTGGATTGATTCCTATTTCCTCCACAATCTGCCGGATGGTTTCCACAATATTATTCTGCAAAAGCTGTACCACAGACAGATTCACATTTATCTTATAATCCGGGTGTCCCAGTTCATTCCAACTGCGGCAGGCCTTGCAGGCTTCCCTTAAAACATAGGTTCCAATGGGATTGATTAAGCCCAGATATTCTGCCAGAGGTATAAATTCACCCGGAGACACCATGCCCATGGTGGCATGTTTCCAGCGGATTAATGCCTCTGCTCCCTTACAGGCAGGCAAGTCCCCTTTCTTGGCATCCATAATGGGCTGATAGTACACAATAAAATCGTGATAGCCTTCACTGCTGGAATGTCTCATATTTTTCTCCATATCAAATCGTTTCATGGAGGAAGATCCGGATTCCTCTGTATAACAATGTATTCTATTCTTGCCTGCTTTCTTTGCCTCATACATGGCAATATCTGCCTTTTTAATCAAATCATTGGCTTCTTGTCCATCCCTTGGGAAATCCACTGCTCCAAGACTCATGGTACAATAGTAACTTACATCATTTAAATACCAAGGTTTGCTGAACATTTCCATAAGCCTTTCCAATATCTCTTCTTTCTTATGAAAATGCTCTGTCGGCAGAAGAATGATAAATTCATCACCACCCATACGATAACATGTTTTGGATATTTCCGGTATGGCTCGCAGCTGGTTAGAGATCTCCTGCAAAAGAATATCTCCATACTGATGACCCAATCCATCATTTATGTTTTTAAAATTATCCAGATCCATGAAAAACAGGGAAGCTTCCTCCTTGGTATCCTTGATCTTCAGCAGATATTTTTTCAAATCCCGCTCACAGCGCATACGGTTATAAAGCCCGGTAAGAAAATCATTATTTGCCTGCTGTTCAATTTTTTTCTGATAATTACGCTTGGCAGTCACATCATACATGGCACAAAGTACTGCTTCTCTGCCATCCACCCAGGCTAATTCCGTATAGTACAGATCATACCATCGTTTCTGCTTGTCTGCATAATACTCCACATATTTTGAATTATAATTTGTTTTCTTACAATTTCGAAGCTTGGCACTCAGTTCTCCTCTCTTTAATTCCTCTGCAAAAATTTTGTTTACTATATGATTGGTAAATAGAACCTCATCAGTATTCTTGTCTGTTACCAGAATACCACTGCCCACATTTTCCAAAATCTTAGTCATGGAGACATAGGAGTCCGCCAGTGATTTTTGGGTAGTCTGCTTTTCCAGAATACTCTGTATAATCTTAGTCACATCCCCCAAAAAATGAATGTCCTCCAGATTCCATATCCGTGCCGTGGTGCTTTCTATAAAGTTCACATACATGACAATCTGCTCATTTACATGGATAGGAAGTGCCGCAATGGCTTTGATTTCATACTCTTGAAATTTTTGTCTGCTAAAAGAGGGCAGCTGCATTCCTGCGGAGATAAATACCGGACGTTCATTGTTCAATGCCCACTGAGAGAAAGCGATTTCCTCACCGTCTAAAAAGTGGTTCTCCCCCTCTCTTTCTGACCAGTGGCATAGAATCTCAAAACATTCCTTTTGATGATTTACCCGGAATAAATTTCCATGGGACACCATCAGATAATTTGCTGCCAGTTTTAAAATCCTTGCCACAATAACTGCAAAATCCTCCTCTGCCTCCAAATTTCTGAGAATTTCGGTAATGGCTTGATTCTTTTGCAGTTCCATTTTCATCTTTGCCTCAGCCATCCTGCTTTTCTTTGCCTCTTCTTTTGCCTTCATCACATGAAAGCTCTCCGCAAACAGCTTGCGTACCAGTACTCTGGACACTTCCATGCGATCACTCAACTCATCCCTGGTCACCTGAGTCTTGATATGGCTCCACCGGATTTGTTCTTCCTTGGAAACAAACCCATCACTGACCACCGCATAACTGCACCATATAAGCACCGGCTGTCTCTCCACTGTAATAGCGATTCCGGTCAACTTTACCATGGGACAGTTGGTGTCCAAAATAACCTGTTCCTCATAAGGATTCTCCTTCAGTTGTTGAATCAGCAAATCAAAAAAAGAAAGATCTACCTGCGATTTGATAAACGATAATTCTTCCTGTGAACCGGAATACTCTGTAATTTCTTCTCCTTCTGCATCCATACACACCACAAAAACTTTGGCTGCCTTGGCATAGCAATCCTGAATATACTGTAATTCTTCTTTTTTTATTAAAGAGCTATACTTTTCCAACATATTTCCACAACAACGCTTTCCTTTCCATACTTAATTCCTCTGCCTTATGGCTTATGTTCTCAATACACATCTGTTTTCATTCTACATGAAATAAGGTGTAAATGCAACTATTGATTGCATTTACACCTTATACCGCTCCATTTTTGTACTTTTTTGTATTGTGCTTTTTTGTTCTTTTCAATAATTGACACACTGATTTTCTACTGCTAAAATCATACTTATATACATATTTTACAAGAAAAGGAGCAATATTTATGACACCACAAGGATTGGTAATCTGTGTTGTATTTTTGGCTGTTTGCATTCTGGCTTTTATCTACGACAAGAAAAAAGCCGACAAATCCCGCAATACCATAGATACTGCCAATAGAGGCCAGCATACTGCTGACTTTAAAAGAGGCTACATTGCCAACAATACACTTTATCTTAAGCACAGAGTAAAAGGCTATTTGAGCTTTGACTTGACTAAGGTTACAGAGGTAGGTATCAGCCGTTGGAACGGTTTTTACTCTCCTATCATTGTAAGCATAGATCCAGAACATCCTATCCTTAGTTCATTAAAGGGTAATGGCTTAAAATATGATATGTCTTACAAAACTGCATGTGAAATTTTAACTGCCATTGACAATAACTGTCCCTGGATCAATGTTGACTATAATGTACAAACATAGGCTATTGACAATTTGTAACTATTCAGTACCTTCATAGTTACGAGCAAAGAACCATGCAAAATT
>CAMWHJ010000098.1 GCA_947174015.1 uncultured Lachnospiraceae bacterium
CGTAGTGTCTGAAATGGAAAAGACTCTTTCTATATTTGCAAGAGTAGGTGAAACACAGTGATTTCGTATCGCTCATCAAATTCCGGGATATAAAGAATTTTAAAGTCAACAATCAAATCCCAGATTTGTTTTTTCTCCGGGTTATCATCTTTATATACTTTAAAAGATACAAGATTGGCACTGTTTAAATTTTCTTTATATGTTAATTCTGTAAAATCAGTAATGCAGCCGAGGGTATCAAAATTTTTGTTTTGTAATATCAATGTAGGAGTATCTACATTTGTATTTTGATCTAATTTTACTTTTGCCATTGTTTACCTCCTTTTTTATGGACTTTATTTTTTCCCATATTTCAGTTTGGACATGGAATTGTATCCCTTGGAAAGTTTACCGATGCTCATACATTCCACCGCCTTTTCAAAGTTTTTGTCTTTGATAAGTTCATTTTTAAATTCTTCATAGTTGGTCACATTTGGTAATGTGATATCTCCGAATGTAACAGTGACATCTCCACCAGATAAATTGCTTTCCATGGCAGGTATGGCAGGCATTGTTACTCCGATATCAGTGAAAGGCATAACTGGTAATCTGTTTTGGGCAATTTCCCATAGGTTATCAGACATTTCACTTGTAAAGACTTTATCGCCAACACCTGGGGTAAGCATGGCATCTGTGGATTTCCCTTGTTCTGCAATTAAAATCGAATTGTCATCTGAGATTATATTCTGTGTGGCAGGAGATGTATCGCTTTTCAAAGCTTCTTTCAGTGAAGTTTGTTCTTCGCTGTGTTGTGCCTTTGCAGGGGAGGTTTCTGAAATATTGTTGATGGAAGGCTTTTGTAAGGTTGCTACGGAATCGGATGAATTGTCAGAATTATTGATTGCTGCAATATCCTTTTCCTGAATTTTCTTCATGTATTCCACTAATTCATTTTCTGTGGTTCCGTTTTTTAATATATCATACAATTCATCAGAAATACCGCCATTCTGTGCCATCAAAGTGGCAATAATGCTGCCGGACATGGAATTGACTGCTTTTGTGACATCCTTAATGACAGCTTCGGTATCTTTCAGTCTGTTGTGAAAGAAATCTTCATAATCTTCCTGCAGGGTATCCAGCATATCCTCGGTATCCGATAAATACTTATCATACTGTGTTTCTTCCAAATCTTCCTGCGCTTCTTTTAAATCAACTGTAAGCTGCTGCAATTTTGCCTTTGTTTCTTCGGAGGCATCACCCCCCAGAGCAGTTAATTGTTTCTGTAATGTGGCAATATTCTTGGTCTTTTCAGCGATTTGTTTCTGATAATCATAGGCATTTTTTTCCGAAGTCATCAATTTCTTATACTTGTCAATCAGCTTGCTCAAAGCATCTAACTGTGACTGATAGCCCTGCTCCAGTAAGCTGCGGATGGAAGATAACCACTCCTCGGCAGATAACTTACATTCCCGCTGTGCATCCTGCAGTTCACGCAGTCTCTGGATGACATTCTGGTCGGTAATGTCTTCTTCGCCACGCTTAATTTTTGCCATCAATTCCTTGTATTCATCGGCATATTGTTGAGCCATTGCCAGTTGATTTTTGTATTCAAAGTCATACAAACCAAGGGTGGCATTGCCGTATTCGGTGAAATCTCCGGTATCAGAATCGAATAAATCATGGTTCTTTTCCATGAAATCCACATAGAACTGGGCTTCGCTGTCGAAACGCTTGATGGTTTCCAAAGATTTGTCAAAGGCATTCCAGTTATTTTGCCGGATGGCATGATTCCATTCTTCAATGGAGAGAGTGGATTCATCAATCTTATTTGTGATTTCATTGATAACCTCTATCATACGATACCATTCGTCAGAGAGGTATTTCACAGCACCGGATTTTAAGGCTTCATCTAAACTCTTTTGTAATGCATTTCTTTCGGCAATCAGCTTCTTTCTGTTTCCCTGTTCCGCAGAGATTAATCCTTTGTAGTAATCGTTTCCTGCAGTTCTGCCTTTTTCCTCTGCCAGTGAAATCTGATTGTTTATGGAAGTCTTTTTCTGTTCATTGGCAGCCATTCCATATTCATATTTCTGTTGAATATTTTCAAACTTCTGTTTTGCTAAGTCCGCCTTATCCTGTTGTGATGTCTGCTTGTATAATTGGGCAATGGCTTCATTGCTTTTCTTTGCATCGTAGTAGGCATTGTATTGGACACAGGCGTTGTATGAGGCTCCGTTATCGTTTAATCTGGATGCTTTGGCAAGGATGGAAGAGGGGATTCTCTTGCCTGCTTTGGCATACTTTTTGATGGAATTAAGCACAGACTTATTATCGGATGTACTTTTATATTTATTCAGAGCCGTTTTTGCACTGTTAAATTTTTTGGTGCTGGTGGTGGCTGCCTGATCATATGCTTTCTGCCTGTTATTTATATTCCTGATTTTTTTGTTGATTAAGTTGTTTTTGCCTTTGGCAGAGATGGCATTGTCAATTTTGGCATCATACAATTCATCTTTGGAATCGTAATTATCAATCTTTGCTTCTGCTTTTGCAGCGGCAAGCTTTGCAGCAGCGGCGGCATTTTCAGCCATCTGTTTTTTCAAATCCCGCAGAGTGGAAAGATTTTTCTTACATCTTTCGTCATACTCATACCATGCTTCGGAACCTTTATCGACGGTTTTCTTTAAATGTTCCAGTTCTGTGTTGGACTTTGTGATATTGTCCATCTGAGTCTGCATGTTTTTGCTCATATTTGCATAATCAGATGAGGAGGCAAAACCACCCCATGTTTCCTTTAAATCAATCCAGCTCTCTCTGTAATCCACCTTTGTGGAAGCAGCATCGGCAAGTTTCTCATATTCCGTGATAAGGGTTTCGATTTTTGCCTGTGTCAGTTCTGTCTGTGTTTTCTTTAATTCCTCAATCTTTTCCTGACACGCTTTTGCTTTTTCATACCAGTTCTGATAATCCCGAATCTGTTCTTTTAGATTGTCATCTGTGACATCCACAATGTTGAAACTGCCGTCCCGAACCTGAACTGCCCAAGATTCCGGTAACTTTACAGCATTTGCCCGTCCCATATATGCAGCATAGGCTTTCTGCTGTGCTTCGATTTCTTCCGTGACTTTGGAAAGGGTATCGCCATAGGATACGGCACGTTTGGTGAAGGAGTACCAAGTGTTTTCCGCTTTCTCCTTTAGCCGGTCGAAGGCTTTCTGGAGGCTGGAGAGTTTTGTTTCTATGAAGTCGAAGGTTTCGGGGGTAGGTGCTGAGGAATCCTTGCCGGAACCTCCAGAAGAAGAAATGGAAGTCTTGCCAAAATTTGTTCGGATAGGAGAAATATTCAACTTTAGCTGTTCTGTTTGCTGCTCAGCTGCATTAACAGCCTGAAAATACAGGGAAGCCGCTGCGTGTGCATCAGCAATACTGGATGCACCCATATTGGCACCATTAGCTGCCATATTTCCGGTGACACTGAGAGCAGGGTTGTAGGAACCACCCAAAGCCTCTACAAATTCATTGTATGCCTGGGCTTTTTGATTGATTAAATCACACCAGTTTTCATAATCCGTCTGATAAACGCTTCCAAGTAGTTTAGGGATATTTCCACTCGTTTCTGTCAACTGCTGAAGATATTGACTGTCAATTTCTCCTTTGTCTGCAACATAATTCAGATAGTTCTGCTCTATGTCATCAATCATTTGAGAGTTTGCGAGATATTCCTCTGCAAATGCTTGGGCATTCACAACTCCACTTTCTTTTAAATTAGCTATGTACATACCCTTGTTTTCTTCTGTAATGCCTTTTAAAGTCTGCTGACTGATAAGATATTGCCTTGCAATGTCATCAAAAGCCTGCTGTATCTTTTCTGTTCCGCTTGTGGGATCGCCAACGATCTGACGGAATAAATCATAGCCATCAAGCTCCTTAAATGCATCTGGCAGTGTATCTAAGACGGAGGTAGTTGCAAATCCCTTATTGTTAAATTCATCATATGCTTTTGCCAAATTACTGAGTCCGCTTGAGGCAGCAGTTAATTTCTCTGTTGGTGTCAGCATATCTAAAATTTTAGCTTTTGCCTCTTGAGCAGATAAACCTGTTTTTGACAGAAGAGAATTATATTCTTCGGTGGAAGATAGGACAGCAGCAGTAATTTCACCTGACTTTGCAAGTTCTAGGAGTTTTTCTTTGGAGTCTGCGAAGTCAGGGGAGTTAAAGAGAAATTCAAAGGAAAGAATATCTTTGCCTGCTTTGTTTTTTGCTTCTTCATAGTTATGAATTGCCATTTCAGCACTCTTTGCACCAAGAGTAACATTATTCCACATATCAATTTGTTCCACATTAAAGCCTTTTGTATGCTCTTGAAGTCTTTTATAATCAGTACTGGATTTTCCTGCTATTGACTTAATAGAAGAGGTAAGGCTGTCTTTTGCTTCTTGTTCCTCGGCAGTGATGGGTGTAATGTCAATTTTAATTCCAAGTTGATCAAGTTCTGCCTGTAATTGTTGGGCAAAGGGCAGAATATTTAAATCACCGGGTTCAAATGCCAATAATTCCTTGATTTTTGCATCTATGCCTGATTTTTTATCGATAGGAATAGCCATTAATGGGTCAATGATATTTTTCTCTATATAATTTTGATAATCAAACGAAGTGGTTGGAGCATCTTCCATTTCACTCCATTTAATTTTTGGAATTAAAACGTCAACTAATCCACTGGCCTCATCGGATAAATATTGATAATTGTAATTATCTTTTGCCCATGCCTGAAGATTAGCAGTCATTTTAGCATAAGAATCATTCAGTGATTGTTCTTTTGCTTTGATATCCTTTTTTAAACCATTTTCAGCAGCATGAAGATATTCATTTTCGATTTCTAATTGTGCATCATAAAATTGTTGGGCATTTTTTAACTGTTCCGGTGATGCAGAAATTAATTGTATCCCAGTTTGATACAGACTGGAAGATGTATTTTTTTCATATTCAATACCGGCAGAGGTTAGTGCATCTTGTAATAGTTCTCCATACTTTAAAAAATCATCATCATCGAATAGAATCAGACCATGTGAACCTGCAATATCAATATTAGATTCTTTATATTGACCTTGTAAATTGTCAAGTTCTGTTTGCAGCTCATTTATGGAATCTTTCGTATTGCCTACTTCAAAGAAAATGCCGGTAGCAACATCATCCATATTGTCAATCAATGTCTGCTGTGCAACTGTCTTTTGAGTTTCCAATAATTCCTGTAATTTCTGATTTGTCTCATCTGCACTATTTCCAATGGAAAGAAGAGCATTGCCTTGCTCGTCATAACCATTGACTAAACTAGGACATAATTCTGCCAGTTGTTGGGAAATGGAAAGATATTCAGCGTAATCTTTCTCCGACAGATGAAGATTGTTGGAAAATTCATCCACACCCTGACTCAATTCCAAAAATCTATCTTTATTTTCAGCGATGGTAGCTGACATTGTTCTTAATGTGGATTGAGAGTCATTAATTTTTTGCTGTGCCTCTTCCATTGCCTCAGCGGCATATTTTGCACGATTGATATACTGATCAATTGCATGGGAGGCAAGCTGTATGCCCTTTGCAATTAATGCGAAGGCTATCATATTGGCAGCAATGGAAAGGCTTTTATAGGCTGCGGAAGCAGCTTTACCTGATATCGTAGTTTGCTTTAAAGCCGCATTTTGAGAAATGATAGATTCTCTGGCTTCTTTATTCGCCTGAATCATTTGCTCCTGATTACGAATTTGCCCCTGTGTCTGCTGCCCCCATCGAGCAATCCATTTCTGATTATCATTTAAACCGTCTGAATATTCTTGCCATGTAGTATAGCCAGCTTGAACTCGTTGATCAATTTGATTTAATTGCTGAATCCATCCATTGCAATCATTAGGATTAATTGTAGGTACTGATGTATTTACATCTTTTAATTGTCCGGCAATGCTTGCCTTTGTAGGAAATAATTTTGTCCAATTTTTGGTTGCCATAATATTTCCCAGTTCATTAAATGAGTTCCCTAAGATTCCTATTCTATTAGTGATACCATCTAAATCAGTGCTAAATGTTTTTAATATCATGCTATATAAGTGTATGTATTGAATCACAAGTCGTTTGGAAACTTGTTGAAATTGAATGGTATGGATGGTATTATATTAAGAGATAAGATAAGGGAGGTTTTGAATTATGTTACATTATTGTAAAAAATGTGGTCGTGTTTTAAGTAACCCAGAGGAATGTATTTGTGATGTATGTCATTCCAAAATATATCCGGTGCCAGAAAGATATTGGCTTGATGGACTTGATTTTTTAATTTCGGCACAACAAAAACAACTTCTCCGCCAAGAACTTGTTGAAACATCGGATGAATTTGATCCAGAACTTTATGCGAATAGAGACATTATTAGGCGGCGAAATAGTGCAGAAGTGGAGAGAGTACTATCAGGAATAGATTTCAGTGGAAAAGGAAATGGTGTGAGTCGCAGCAATGTTCTTAGATGTCCCACTTGCAACAGTACCAAGATTAGGGGAATCGGAGGCGGTGAAAGAGTAGCCTCAGTTGCAATGCTTGGTTTGTTTAGCAAAAAGATAAATAAGAGTTTCCAATGTCTATCCTGTGGATATACATGGTAAAATACATAAGGGAGGTTTTGAATTATGTTACATTATTGTAAAAAATGTGGTCGTGTTTTAAGTAACCCAGAGGAATGTATTTGTGATGTATGTCATTCCAAAATATATCCGGTGCCAGAAAGATATTGGCTTGATGGACTTGATTTTTTAATTTCGGCACAACAAAAACAACTTCTCCGCCAAGAACTTGTTGAAACATCGGATGAATTTGATCCAGAACTTTATGCGAATAGAGACATTATTAGGCGGCGAAATAGTGCAGAAGTGGAGAGAGTACTATCAGGAATAGATTTCAGTGGAAAAGGAAATGGTGTGAGTCGCAGCAATGTTCTTAGATGTCCCACTTGCAACAGTACCAAGATTAGGGGAATCGGAGGCGGTGAAAGAGTAGCCTCAGTTGCAATGCTTGGTTTGTTTAGCAAAAAGATAAATAAGAGTTTCCAATGTCTATCCTGTGGATATACATGGTAAAATACATAAGGGAGAACAGCTACATTTTCTTCTTATTCTTATAAAGTTGTTTACGAGCGTAACTGGGGATTAACAATAGGTTATCTTATTTCTGCTATCTTAGGCAGTTCCATACTTTCTGTTATACTTTTTGCATTAAGTGAGATATTAGAAAAATTGGAGGGATTAGATTTCCTGTGGATTTTGCAAATATTTGTTACCTTCCTATCACCTCCGGTAACGAGAGTCCAAACAAATATATAGAAGTAGGTGATAAAATACCTAACTGTAATTACTAACCGCTATATATCGGCAAAGCACAGACTATTCCTTTCAGCACACAGCGTTTCATCTGTCTGCCGATTGCCCTGGTAGTCGTTGAGATTAGCACTCATAAGATGAGATTTCCTCCTTACAAGGATTTTTGTACATTCTGTACGCTGTCATCTGCTCGTAGCCTGAATTACTGCATTGTCACGATTCTGTCATGTCACCACAGCAGAAGAGTAGCAGTAGTTTATACAGACCTTCAAGACGCTTAATTACGAAAGCGTGTATCCATAATGTAGAGGGATACCATATCTGCAAATTCAATCGTGTATTTCACGAAGGTTAATATATAAAACCTATATTTTATATAGGAAACTAATTAATGCAGGCATATGTGATGTTCGAGGGACTGCATTTTGCCCTACCTGCGTTTTTTATTCCTGCGAATAAACCAGTACCCGCACCGAGAGTAGTTAATACACCGATTTTCTCTGAAAATTTTGTGATTGCAGTTGTTGCTTCCAAAATGCCACCATGAAAATCTTCTGTGAAGGCACTCATCGCCAGTGATTCCAGTGCAGCTTTCAGTTCATTTGCTTTTGCTTCTATACTGTCCTGATACTTTCCGTACTGAGCTAATGCGGTTCCGGCGGAGTTTGCGGCAGATTCCGAATACTTCATTGCATCCCCATAGTGGTTCATGAGTGTGCCAAAGTTCTCCATCTGTGAACTTCCACCAATGGCTTTGCTGATGGTGTTTTGCTCTGCCAGCGTAAAGCTATCCCAGTTTTTTCCAATGTCACTGAGGACATCATCAAAATCTCTGTATGTACCTGCGGTATCACGCAGCTTAATTTCCAGATTATTTAAAATGTTTTCCGTGTCAGCCAGTGATTCTCCTGTCTCATCATCCACAAGGTTTCCAAGTTTAATGTTATTCATACGGTTGTAAATGGACTGGAAGGAATTGCCCACCTCTGACATACTTTTCTTTGTTGCTTCTCCAACCACTGCCATATATCCCATAAGGTTGGACAAAGAGGTGCCGGAAGTGTTTGCCATGGCTGCACATTTTGCCAGTGATTCTGCCAGACCACCTGCGGAAACAGCAGCCTCCATATCCACAGCGGCAAGCTTGTCCAAAATTTCCACGCTGTTTTCAGCGGTTATCTGATAGCCTTTCATGCTTGAAATAAGATAGCTTGCCGCATCGGCACTATCTATCATACCGATTTTAGACAGCATCTGTGCAGTTTGGATTATTTCGTTGGTATCAGAGACGGATTCTCCCATTCGGATTAAATTATTTGCCGATGTCGCTATCTGTTGGGTAGTGGTGCCTAACTGCATTGCCATGGAATTGTAAGACTGCATCATAGAATCCATTTCAGAATCCGTCATATTAGTAGCCATCTGAATACTGGTTTTAATCTTGTCCAGCTTTTCGGCAACCTGAATTGTGTCAGAGATGGCTTTTGTCATCTGCTGCATATTCATTGAGATAAGAGTAGTTCCTATGGGATTGCTGGCAAATGTATCTAAGAGAGAGGTAGTTTTCTCTTGCATCTTTTTCAGTTCATTGGCTGCCTGTGTGGTATCCACTTTTGACTGAATGGTTATCACATTGTCTTTTTTCTTTCCTAAGCTCTGGATTTTCTGTTCTGCTTTTGTGGTATCAGCAGACACTTGAACTTTTGGAGTAATTGTTTTAATCTGTGAGTTCAATTCATTTTCTGTGTGTGTCTTGTTTAAAGCAGCAGAAATCTTAATTTTTGGTAATCTGGATTCCAGATATTTGATATCTGCCTTAATATTGGC
>CAMWHJ010000099.1 GCA_947174015.1 uncultured Lachnospiraceae bacterium
AATAAAGTGCATAAGTTTAGTTACCAGTAACTTACACACTTTATATTACACTCTCTGTACTGGCATGGTACAGCTTTTATAGGCTTTATGAAATAAATTGATAGCCTGTATCCGTAAAAAATATTTTATGGATTCACAATAACAATGGCTTTTCGAAGTTAATTAAGATTCAGCTTTGACTGAAGCTCAGCTTCTGCCTTAGCAGAGGTTTCCGTGTTCATATCCATGTAAGTAATAAACACATCTTCTACACTGATTTGAAATTCTTCAGCCAGCTTGTTCATTTCTGGTTTTAAAGCCTCTAGCTGTATGCGAATTGGTACTTTGGATGGGTCACGCTCCGGCAAAACCTCATCCGCATAGCTATTTATCCGGTTTAATATTGTCTCCATATCTTTTCTTGATAATTCCATGTGATTCACTCCAAACTTAATATAAATTTTTGTATAGTTATCATTATATATACATCCTTTTTGTTTTTCAACTTAATTTTTTGAAAAATATGCCGATATATATTTATAAAGGTATTGTAACTATTCCGTACTTTCACAGTTACATATTATCATAAGAAAGTCGGTCAGTCTTTCAAGAGAAGAAATCTTCAGCACTTTCACAGTTACATATTATCATAAGAAAGGGGAAAGGAATTATGATACATAAATTCGGAAAAAGATATATGGCAGCTTTGTTGGCAGCCTCACTGTTTTGTTCCCAGATGGGAATTATAGATATGGGAAGCAATCAGGCAAAAGCAGCAGATACGGGAATCGTATCACCGGAAACCCCGGTATCGCCAGAAGTTCCACCGGAAGAAGAGGTAGATGTTACATTGGAGGGACACAAGATAGAGGAACTGTTTCGGGATGAAAATTTCATTGCATATTTGAAGGAGACTGCTGATTTGAATGAAAATGGACGTTTGTCTTCGGCAGAGATATATAATGTTCGTGGGTTGAATGTCAGCGGATGGGACATTAAGAGTTTGGATGGAATTGAAATTTTTGAAAATCTGGAACTGCTTCAGTGTGATCATAACAGGCTCAGCAAGCTGGATTTAACCAAAAATAAAAAACTTCTTAAACTGTATTGCAATGATAATTTTTTAGTAAACCTTACAGTGGATAAGAATATCGAACTGCAGGAACTGGATTGCTCCAATAATATGTTGGGAAAATTGGAAATTCAAAACTGTGGCAAGCTTACCCTGCTAAACTGCCGAAGTAATCTGCTGTCCTCCTTAAATGTAGAATTTGCTTCTCAGTTGTCAACATTAGACTGTGGAAACAATAAATCACTGGAAAGTCTGAATGTAAACAGTAATGCGAAACTAAAGGAATTGATATGCGACGGATGTAATCTGGAAACCCTGCTGGTGGCAGGCAGCAAATCATTGGAAACTTTAAATTGTGAGGATAATCGTTTGGAAACTCTTGATGTAAGGTCAAACAAATCCTTAAAAAAGCTTTCCTGTGGCAGTAATTATTTGCAGCAGTTGGATTTAAGCAATTTGGAAAAGCTTCAGGAGATTGTCTGCAGCGATAATCAGATACCGGAGCTTTCTGTACAGAAATGTACCGCTTTGCTGAGCTTGGACTGCAGAAATAATGAAATACGATATTTAGATCTTAGCAGCAACAAACAGTTGGTTACATTAACATGCAGCAACAACCAGCTGCTGTATCTTGACCTATCCAATAACAGCCGGCTCACCACTTTTATCTGTGAAAATAATGAGCGGACCATTGACACACCAATTCTGCCGCTGGAACAGTTGGAGGGAATTGAGCGGGAAAAAATCAGTGGGCTGTCCAATGCCACATTGGAGGAGGGGAAGTTTAGATATGTAAATACTTCCCAGCCCATAACATATACGTATCAGGTCAATGAGGAAGAAAAAGTTTCCTTTACAATTCACACCACTGGCGTATTCAAATCCATGGCAACCGTGAATTTGGAGAATATAGAAACCCAGACCTATTTGGGCAAGGAGATAAAGCCGAAGCTGACTGCCTCCTACGGTACGGATGTGCTGGAAGAAAACAAGGATTACACAGTAAGATACCAGAATAATATCAATGCAGGAACCGCCAGAGTGACCATTAAGGGAAAGGGTGAATATGACGGTGAAATTACCAAGACCTTTAAAATAGACCCGATGGATATTGCTGGTACTGAAATTGCAGATATTCCAAATCAGGTGTACAGTGGTATGGCAATTACTCCCCAGATGTCTATTTCTTTTGGGGGAACAGCTTTGAATTTTGGAACGGATTATAGTGTTAATTACAGTGATAATTACAGCATCGGGCAGGCGAAAGTGGAGATTATCGGAAACGGTAATTTCAAAGGCAGTGTGACACGGTACTTTGATATTGAGGCAAAGCACATTGGGCGTGCTGCCATGCGTTCCATAGACAATCAGGTGTATAATGGACTGCCCATTACCCCCGAAGTCATTATAGAAGACGGTGCCAATCGTCTGGTGGATGGAACGGATTATACTTTTTCCTATCAGGACAATATCAATGCGGGAACAGCAAGAATCAATATTGTTGGCATGGGGAATTATGGGAAGGAATCCTACGAGACCTTTATTATTGAGCCGAAGGCAATTAATAATCTTTGGACCGAGGAGATTCCCAATACAAATTATAATGGTTATGAAAAGAGACCGGCAGTGTCTGTCTATGATGAAGAAATCCAGACGGCATTGATTGAAAATGAAGATTATGTGTTAGAATATGAAAATAATGTGCAGGCAGGAACTGCCACGGTTTTAATTAAAGGTATTGGCAATTATAAGGGACAAATTCAGAAAGAATTTCAGATCCTGGTGCGTTCCACCGATCATGTGCAGGTAGAAACCATTGCAGAGCAGGAGTATACTGGTGCAGAGATTAAGCCGGAGCTGATTGTAAAAGATGGTATGGAACGGCTGGTACAGGGCAGGGATTATACGGTAAAATACACAAACAATGTGGAAGTGGGAACCGCCATCATAGAGTTGGAATTTAAGGGGAATTATACTGGAATTATCAGCACCAGTTTTGAAATTCAGCCAAGAAATTTAAACCATGTAGATTTTAGCCAGCTGGGTGAACAGTATTATACAGGGGATAAGATCACTCCAAAGGTGACTTTAAGCCACGATAATACCACCTTGACAGTGGACAATGATTATCGGGCAGTATATGAGGAGAATACTGCCATTGGCAAGGGAAAAATTTCATTTTATGGTCTTGGCAATTACTGCGGAACATATGTGCTGGAATTTGATATTGTTCCCAGACCGATTGAACTCACAAAAATAACCTGTGAGGCAAATTATGTGTACTCAGGAGAGGCTTTTGAGCCGAAACCAGTGATTACGCTGAACAACCGCCAGTTAGTAGAGCATGTGGATTATGAATTGAGTTATTCCAATAATATAAATGCCGGAAACGGATATATTACAATTACAGGAATTGGAAATTTTTCCAGTCAGAGCAAGCAAAGCTTTCAAATTCAGCCTAGAACCATGGAGGGATGGAAGATAGAAGATATGACCACCCACATATATACCGGTCAGGAAATCACACCGGAAGTGATTGCCTGGGACGAAGAGAAAGAAATGATACAGGGGAAGGATTTTACCATAGAATGTTTGGACAATGTACTGGTGGGGACAGCAAGACTGTTGATCACTGCCAAGGGCAATTACTTTGGAGAAAAAGAGATAACTTTTGATATTCTTCCCAAGGATGTGAAGTGGGTACAAATGGGAAAAATTCCAGTACAGACGTATAACGGAAATCAGCAGAAACCAGAAATTACCGTGAAGGACGGAGAGAAAATCCTTGTGGAAGATTCTGACTACACGGTTGCCTATGGCACAAATGTGGAAAAGGGAACGGGAGAAGTAACGATTACCGGTCTTGGAAATTATACCGGAACTCAGAGGATGGTATTTGAGATCCAGGGAGCATCCATGACAAGTGCCCAACTTTCCATTAAGAATCAGGTAACCTATACCGGCAGAGCCATTTCACCTAAGGTAACGGTGTACTATGGCACACAAAAGCTTACGGTAAACAAGGATTATGTGGTATTTTATCGGCGGAATAAGGCAGTGGGAACAGCACAGGCAGTGGTAGAGGGAATTGGAAACTATAAGGATACCAAAGTAATATCTTTCCAGATTATGCCAAGAAGAGTTACACTTAAAAAGCTGTCCACAAAAAAAGGGGTGGTCACTGTAAAATGGTACAGGCGAACCGAGGCCTCCGGCTATTATGTGGAATACACGCAGGATAAAAATTTTGTCTCTGATATTAAGAAAAAGCATATTAAATCTGGAAAAACCCTTACGGTATCCATTAAAAAGCTGGAGAAAAAGAAACGCTATTATTTCCGTGTGCGTTCCTATAAAACGGTCAATGGCAAGAAAATATATGGTGCATACAGCAAGGTAAAATCCATCAGAGTAAAATAGTGGAAAACACATAAAGTTCAAAAATACTATTGACAAATTCATAAAAATACATAAAAATAATATGGAGTGTTTACGCAAACAAAATATAGAATGAGATAAAGGTGGTAAGAAAATGGCATTATTAGAACAGTGGCGTAAAGTTGCCTATAATGAAAATACGGACAAGGGAAGTTTACAGAAGTTCTGGAGCAATTACTTTTTATTAGAAAAGGGAATCTATGAAAAGCTTTTGGCAGAACCAGATGTTGCTGTAAGCGGAACTGTAAAAGAACTGGCAGAAAAGTATGGTACCGATGTATTCAACATGACAGGTTTCTTAGACGGAATTAATGACAGTTTAAAGACTCCTAACAACATCGAAGAGATGGAGGAGGATACAGTAGTAAGCCTTGACTTTGACAAATCATTGCTTTACAAAAATATGATTGATGCTAAGGCAGACTGGTTATATGAACTGCCTCAGTGGGATGAAATTTTCACTGTGGAAGAAAAGAAAAAGCTCTATAAAGAACAGAAAGCCTCCGGAACCATTGTAAAAGGACCAAAGGTTGGACGTAATGACCCATGTCCATGCGGTAGCGGCAAGAAGTATAAGAGATGTTGCGGCAGATAATTCAATAGCAGAAACAGAACGAAAAAAGGCGTTGCAGATGCAACACCTTTTTTCGTTACTGTGTACAGTAACCCTTTTTCTTACCATACGGATTTGTGATGCTTTTGAATGAGATAACCGGGAGATTTCTTGGAATACAGAAATCTCTGGCTGCTGTACAGGCTGTAATTTCCGGACAAAGTGTAGCTGACTGCACATGCAATGGCAAACAGCAAAATATCTGTGGAGCCAAACAACTCTACACTTAAAAACACAGAGGCTAAAGGTGCATTGACACAGGCACAGAAAATACTGGCAAGCCCCAGGGCAGCGGCAAAGCCGGGATCTAAGCCCAGTAGTGTTCCGGCAAAACAGCCGAAGGTGGAACCGATAAAGAATACAGGTACAATTTCACCTCCCTTAAAGCCGGCACCGAGGGTAATGGCGGTGAAGAGAATCTTCAGCAGGAAAGCAGCCGGCACGGTTTCCCCCTGAATGGCTCTTGCAATCACATGCATACCTGCACCATTGTAGTCAGTGCTTTTCAGCAGCAGAGTTAAGACAATGATAAGAAAGGAGCCTGCCAGTACCCGAAGATAAGGATTTTTAAAATACTTTTTATACAGTATAGAAGATAGCCGCATACATTCACAAAATACAATGGCAACTGCCGCACAGAGAATGGCAAACAGAATCACTTTTACGAGAATCTCAGGTGTAATGGCAGGCAGTTGAGAAATGTTATAGGTCACAGGCTTGATTTGAAAATAGTGGGAAAAAGTAAAAGCCACTGCAGAAGACATTAAGCAGGGAATCAAAGCACCATAGTAAATATTCCCCACCTTAATAGCCTCCAGAGAAAAAACTGCTGCTGTAATGGGGGTGTTAAACAAGGCGGAAAACAAGCCGCTCATGCCGCACAGAATAAGAATCCGCTTGTCCTCTTCGGTAAAATGAATGATTTTATTAAAAACTGCTGCAATACTTCCGCCAATCTGCAGGGCAGCACCTTCCCGCCCGGCAGAACCACCGCAGAGGTGGGTAAAGAAAGTGGCAACAAAAATCAAAAAGCCCATTTGAGGAGGCATTTCTTCCTCAGAGGAAGCAGAATTTATGACGGCATTGGTGCCTTTGTCCTCTTTTATGCCACAGGCACGATATAAAAATACAATGAACACTCCGGCTACGGGCAGCAAAAACAAAAGCTGGGGATGGAGTGTACGTTTGGTGGTGGCAAAGTCTACGGAGTAGTGGAAGAAAGTTCCAGCCACACCACATGCCAGTCCCATAATCACTGATAAAAACAGCCATTTAAAAAAGGTATGTAAGTATAATTTTAATGATTTGAGTTTTTGCTGAAAATAATCTTGCATTGCAGGTTCTCCTTTGCTGTGAGTTTCGCTGAGGTTTTCTTGACAATCTAACAATACAACGTATTTTAAAGAAAATCAAGAATCACTTGACAAAAAGTTGGATTTGGGTATAAAATATCAATGTTTAGAGATAATGTAATTGTGTAAAACCCTTGGAGCAATTTTACTAATTTGAGTTTTAGAACAATTACCATAAAAAATAAAACGTTGATGGGAACAGTAGGATATGGAATATCTCCAGAGAGAAATGGTTTGGTGGAACATTTCGATAAGAATTATCTGAAGACCGCCCCGGAGTTTGCTTTAATACAGCACGTTGATTACGTTATAATCGTTATGAGAGGTTTGATATCAGACAATCAGGGTGGAACCGCGGAATTGTATATTCGTCCCTGTCAGTGCAGTTTGCATTGGCAGGGACTTTTTTCATGGAAGGAGAAGAGAGATGAAAGTAACGTTAAAAGATGGAAGTGTAAAGGAATATGATGGTGGAATGGCAGTGATTGACATTGCCAGGGACATCAGCGAGGGGCTGGCAAGAGTGGCATGTGCCGGAGAAGTCAATGGAAGTACAGTGGATTTGAGGACTGTCTTGACAGAGGATTGTGAACTGAATATTCTCACAGCCAATGAGGAAAAGGGATTGGCTGCCTTGAGACATACTGCTTCCCATGTATTGGCAGAAGCAGTAAAAAGATTGTATCCAAATGCCAAACTTGCCATTGGACCGTCCATTGACACTGGATTTTACTATGATTTTGAATGCGATCCCTTTTCCAGAGAGGATTTGGATGCACTGGAAAAGGAGATGAAGAAAATCATCAAAGAGGGCAAGACACTGGAAAAATACACCCTGCCCAGAGAAAAAGCCATTGAATTTATGAAAGAAAAGGGGGAACCGTATAAGGTGGAACTGATTGAAGATTTGCCGGAGGATGCAGAGATATCCTTTTACAGCCAGGGAGATTTTACAGATCTCTGTGCAGGTCCCCATTTAATGACAACTAAGAATATCAAGGCATTTAAGTTGATTTCATCCTCTGGTGCCTACTGGAGAGGCAATGAAAATAATAAAATGCTGACCCGCATCTACGGAACTGCCTTTAACAAAAAGGAAGAGTTAGAGGCATACTTGGCACACCTGGAAGATATCAAGAAGCGTGACCATAATAAATTGGGAAGAGAAATGGAGTTATTTACCACAGTGGATGTGATTGGTCAGGGGCTTCCCTTGCTGATGCCCAAGGGTGCCAAAATCATTCAAACCATGCAGCGTTGGATTGAAGATCTGGAGGAGGAGAGAGGTTATGTGAGAACCAAAACTCCGCTGATGGCAAAGAGTGATCTATATAAGATTTCCGGTCACTGGGATCATTATAAGGATGGCATGTTTGTTATGGGAGACGAGGAGGCGGACAAGGAGGTATTTGCCCTTCGCCCCATGACCTGTCCGTTCCAGTACTATGTATACAAAGCAAGTCAGAAATCCTATCGTGATCTGCCTCTCCGCTATGGTGAAACTTCCACCTTATTCCGCTGTGAGGATTCCGGTGAAATGCATGGTTTGACCAGAGTTCGTCAGTTTACCATTTCTGAGGGGCATCTGATTGTAAGACCGGATCAGATGGATGAGGAATTTAAAGGTTGTCTTGATTTGGCAAGATACTGCCTGCGTACCTTAGGTGTGGAAGAGGATGTTACTTACCGCTTGTCTAAGTGGGACCCTGAAAATTCTGAAAAGTATATTGGTACAGCAGAGGTTTGGGAGGAAACACAGCAGAGAATCCGCAATGTGCTGAATGAACTGGAAATTCCATTTTACGAAGAAGATGGAGAAGCTGCTTTCTATGGTCCTAAGGTAGATATTCAGGCGAAGAATGTGTACGGAAAAGAGGACACCATGATCACCATTCAGTGGGATGCCTTGTTGGCAGAGCAGTTTGATATGTACTATGTGGATCAGAATGGTGAAAAGGTTCGTCCATACATTATCCACAGAACCAGCATGGGCTGCTATGAGAGAACTCTTGCATGGCTTATAGAAAAGTATGCAGGCATGTTCCCTACATGGTTGTGTCCGGAGCAGGTAAGAGTGCTGCCTATTTCGGAAAAATATAAGGACTATGCTGCAAAGGTGGAAGCGGAGTTAAAGGCAAATGGTATTCTGGCAACCATTGATAACCGAGCAGAAAAAATTGGTTACAAGATTCGTGAAACAAGACTTGCAAAGATTCCCTATATGTTAGTGGTGGGACAACAGGAGGAAGAACAGGGAGTAGTATCTGTGAGAAGCCGTTTCTTAGGTGATGAGGGACAGAAACCGCTTTCTGAATTTATAGATGATATCTGCAAGGAAATCAGAACAAAGGAAATCCGTAAAATTGAAGTAACCGAGGAAAAGAAAGAAAAATAGTAACCGGTTTGAAATGGAGCAGTGACAAAATACTGGGCAAATAGAGTGCTTCACCAGACATATAGCAGGGGGTTATTTGTAAATTTGTAACTGTTCAGTAGGTCTGTGCATTTACTGCACAGACCGTAAGAAAAAGTG
>CAMWHJ010000100.1 GCA_947174015.1 uncultured Lachnospiraceae bacterium
TTTACTGCACAGACCGTAAGAAAAAGTGGATATAACAGGCAAAGAACCATTGTCGAAAGTAATCAAACTGTAAATCAGTTTGATTGCCTGCTTGCACCCATTGCGTAGCAATTTTCATGGGTGCAATACCCGAAAAACAATTTTGCATGGTTCTTTGCTCGTAACTATGAAGGTACTGAATAGTTACAATTGCTAAGGTATATGGGAATAGAATTTGCAGAGAGAAAAGAGGAAACCAATGGATTTATTTAGTTACATGAGAGAGGAAACCTTGAAAAATGAATCACCCCTTGCAGCCAGAATGCGTCCTCAGACATTGGAAGAGGTGGCAGGTCAGCAGCACATTATCGGTAAGGATAAATTATTGTATCGTGCCATTAAGGCTGATAAATTAAGTTCCGTTATCTTTTACGGACCGCCGGGAACCGGGAAAACGACTCTTGCTAAGGTAATTGCAGGAACCACCAGTGCGGAATTTATGCAGATGAATGCCACTGTGGCAGGGAAAAAAGATATGGAAGCAGTGGTGGAACAGGCAAAGAATAATCTGGGTATGTATGGAAAGAAAACCATTCTTTTTGTAGATGAGATTCACCGCTTCAACAAAGGACAGCAGGATTATCTTCTGCCCTTTGTGGAGGATGGTACATTAATCCTGATTGGTGCCACCACAGAGAATCCCTATTTTGAAGTAAATGGTGCTTTGATTTCCCGTTCTATTATTTTTGAATTGAAACCTTTGACAAAGGAGGAGATAAAGGGGCTTTTAAATCGTGCTGTCACAGACGAAACAAAGGGGATGGGGGGATATAATGCTGTTGTCACAGAGGAAGCACTGGAATTTCTGGCAGATATCGCCAACGGAGATGCAAGAATGGCATTAAACGCCATAGAACTGGCGATTATGACCACCCAGAGAGATGACAGCGGCAGGATTCCCATTACCATTGAAGTGGCACAGGAATGTATTCAGAAACGTGCCGTCCGTTATGATAAAACCGGGGACAATCACTATGATACCATTTCAGCCTTTATCAAAAGCATGCGAGGTTCCGATCCGGATGCTGCCTTGTATTATCTGGCAAAAATGCTTTATGCCGGTGAGGACATTAAATTTATAGCCCGCCGCATTATGATATGTGCCAGTGAAGATGTGGGCAATGCAGACCCACAGGCATTGCAGGTGGCAGTGGCTGCCTCCTTGGCAGTGGAACGCATCGGTATGCCGGAGGCACAGATTATCCTTTCACAGGCGGTATCCTATGTGGCGACGGCACCCAAAAGCAATGCGGCCTGTGAAGGGATTTTCAAAGCCATGGAGGTGGTAAAGAACAGTAAGACTGCTGTCATTCCGCCCTATTTGCAGGATGCCCACTACGGTGGTGCTGCCAAGCTGGGGCATGGTATTGGCTACAAATACGCACATGATTATCCCAATCATTATGTAAAACAGCAGTATCTGCCGGATGAATTGGTGGGGCAGACATTTTACCAGCCCTCTGAAAATGGGTATGAAAAAAGGATTCAGGAGCATATGGAGCGGATTCGCAGAGAAGCAGAGGAATCATAGATGAATAAAAGAGTTACTCACTGCGGTTTTTGACCAGGGGAGTAACTCTTTTTTCCGGCAACTGTGAAAGTATGGAGCAATTACTTTAACAATTCTTTTATAATATGTGCATACAGAGGCTGACTAGCCTGCTCCCAGTTGCGGCATACCTGCTCTGCATCCTGCAGGGTGGGGACAGTGATGGTCAGGTCGATGAGAGGATCCTTCTTTTCCATGACACGACAGCGCACGGCATATTCATTTTCCGCATTTTTGCAGAAATCCGCCAATACAGATCGTTCATCATACAACTCATAGCCATGCCCCTGAATGTAGGAGGTGATATCCTCCTTAATTTGATCGGAAATACGGTTTTCAAAAAAACCTAAAGTTTGCAGCCCCTCTTCCGTGATGTGGTACAGTGAGTCTTTGGATGAGGCATCCACATGAATCAGCCGTACCTCCAAAAGCTCTGCCAGAGCCTGCTGTAAAGTCAGGTAATCAGTATATTCTTTGTCCAGGATAAAATCAGTAATCTGACCGTTGGAAAGAGAAAAATTTACCTTGCTCAGCATGTACAATATGATTAGTTTATAAAGCGTAAATGGTTCTGACATGGTTTACCCCCTTATCTATATTTGCCCTGCCAGGTATTTCTGATACGAAACTCGTGATGAATGGTATTTAATACATTTCTTTTGTTTCCGCTCCATAGAGGAGCCAGCAGCAGATTTTTCGGACCGTCCCCGGTCATTCTATGTACTACCATGTGTTTTGGCAGCCGTTCAATAATGGACACTACAATATCAGTATACTCTGATAACTCCAAAACTTCAAATTTATTTTCAAAAAAATCCTTGGCAAGATCGGTTCCCTTTATTATATGCAGTAATTGTAATTTTATTCCATTTATTTGTAAATGGGCAATGTGGTTAGCTGTGGCTAACATATCTGTCTTATTCTCTCCGGGAAGTCCAAGAATCATATGAGCAATTACTTCAATTCCAATGGAATGCAGGCTTTTTACTGCCTTATCGAAGCAGGAAAGAGGATAGCCCCTTCGGATATACTCTGCACTTTTAGGGTGGATGGTCTGTAAACCAAGTTCCACCCATACAGGTTTTATTTCATTGAGCTCTTTGAGAAGTGAGAGTACCTGAGGGGATAAGCAGTCCGGTCTGGTGGCAATGGAGAGAATGGCAATCTCAGGATGGCTGATTGCTTCATAAAAAATTTTTTGGAGATAAGATATGGGGGCATAAGTATTGGTGTATGCCTGAAAATAGGCAATATACCGGTTTCCCTTCATCTTTTTTTGTACTCTCTTCTTGCCTGATTCAATCTGCTGGGTGATGGTAAGTGAGGGATTTTCTGCAAAGTCCCCGGAGCCTCCGGCACTGCAGAAGATGCACCCTCTGGTGTCCAGGGTGCCGTCTCTGTTGGGGCAGGTCATATTGGCATTCAGGGAAAGCTTATACATTTTTTCCCCATAAGTTTCCTGTAAATAAGTATTTAGAGAATAATAGGGAGGCTTCATGACTATTTTACAATGTGATCCTTCACAGCCTGACTTACAGCCAATGCCACACGGGGGTCAAAAGCCTCCGGCATAATATTTTCGTCATTTAATTCTTCCTCCGGTACTAAGTCTGCAATGGCATGGGCAGCGGCTAACTTCATTTCTTCGGTAATTTGTGTGGCACGTCCCTCTAAGGCACCTTTAAAGATTCCGGGGAAAGCCACCACATTATTGACCTGATTTGGAAAATCAGAACGTCCGGTTCCCACCACTCTGGCACCGGCAGCCTTAGCCACATCCGGCATAATTTCAGGTACCGGGTTCGCCATGGCAAAAAGAATGGAGTCTGGATTCATGGAAGAAACCATATCGGCAGTTACAATGCCCGGAACAGAAACACCCACAAAGATATCGGCACCCTTTAAGGCATCTGCGAGACTTCCGCTTTCCTGCTTTGGATTGGTCTGATGGCTCATTTCCTGCTGCATCCAGTTTAGATCCGGAGTGTTTTCGTTGATGATACCCACTTTATCACACATGATAACATTTACAAAACCATATCTTAATAAAAGTTTTGTGATAGCCACACCGGCACTTCCGGCACCGTTGACTACTACCTTACAATCTTCTTTTTTCTTGCCGGTAACTTTTAAGCCATTGATAATTCCCGCTAATACCACAATGGCAGTGCCATGCTGGTCATCATGAAATACGGGGATATCCAGCAGCTTCTTTAAACGTTCTTCAATTTCAAAACAGCGCGGTGCAGAGATATCTTCCAGATTGATTCCGCCAAAGGCAGGAGCAATGTTTACCACTGTTTTAATGATTTCCTCGGTATCCTGTGTATCCAGACAAATGGGAAACGCATTGACACCGCCAAATTCTTTGAATAAGACAGCTTTTCCCTCCATAACAGGCATAGCAGCAGCAGCACCGATATTTCCCAGTCCTAAAACAGCACTTCCGTCAGACACTACGGCAACAGTGTTGGATTTGATGGTATATTTGTAAGCCGCTTCCTTATCGGCAGCAATCACCTTACAAGGTTCTGCAACACCAGGGGTATAGGCAAGAGACAAATCTTCTCTTGAGTTTACCTTGGACTTTGCAGTGGTTTCAATTTTTCCGTTCCATTGTTCATGAAGCATCAGTGCTTTTTCGTTTGTTGTCATTTTGTTCACCCTTCGTTTATAAATTTTCATTGCTAAATACATAGATTCAGTATATCACAAAGAAAATTCAGGGGCAACAGAAATGATAAAAAGTAACTTGTGGAAGAAGGAAAAATGTAGTAAAATTAATATAATACAAGGGGCAAAATACCTTTAGAGCCTCAACATAACTATAGGCAGTATAAATGCGAATGATAAAGGAACTGAAAATTATGAACCATATGAGGGAAGAGGGGATTCTATGTTGATTCAAACACAAATATGCGGTATTGTGCTGTTGTGGGTTATTCTGGCACTGTGCCTGATTCAAAAGGATATAGATCTAAAGACGCAGAAAATGTTTCGGCTGATGTTGGTAACAGCCTGCATTTCTTTGACACTGGATGCAACTTCAGTGTTGATACTGCAGCAGGTTACGGGTGAACTGCATTTATATGAGCAAGGTATCTGCAAACTTTATCTTGTGAGCTTAGTGGCCTCCAATGGCTTGGGGGTTATTTATTTTACAGCAGAATTAGAAGGGGTTATTGACAAAATCAAGGGACTGAAAAAAATTGCAGTGCTTGTAGGGCTTGGGGGAATGGTCGCCATTGTCCTGCTGCCGATTAGTTATTTTAAAGATGATAACAAAATTTATACTTATGGAGCCAGTGTATTTGCCACCTATCTGGTGTGTGTGATTCACATTGCTGCCAGCATTTATATTCTCTTTCGTTATAAAAAGTATATTAATAGTCAGAGAAGAATTGCAGGTCTGATGTGGATGGGAATTTGGATTGTGGCTGCCGGAATACAGGCACTGCATAACGAATTTCTGCTGGTGGGGTATGCCAGTGCAATAGGGGTTGGAATTTTGTTTATGAAACTGGAAAACCCAGAAGTGTATGTGGATCGGGAAACCGGGCTTTTAAATCAGCAGGCACTGCGGATGTATTTGAGGGAACGGTTTCATCGTGATGGTAAATATGCTCTTTTAGTGGTGAATTTAAAAGAGCAGAGCGGTAGGGAGGAAATTTTAAAAAACAAACATACCTTGGAATTACAGCATATGGTGGCAGAATATCTGGATAAGCTGGAACAGGCAGTGGCATTTAAAAATTCCAGGTGGGAATATATATTGCTGTTGAAAGAAGAGGCAGATATGGAGCAGGTGCTTCATGTTTTACAGAAGCGATTTGACAAGCCATGGATGGTGGAACAGAAAGAGTGTTATGTGGGAGCACGTTTCTTTGCAGTACCGGACAGTTCCTTAATGCCAGAGGAAGAACGGATGCTGGAGCTGATCCGTTTCTTTGTGGACGAAGGGGAAAAATACCATCAGCGTAAAGTGATGGTGATGGACAGAGAGTGGATGGAGCAGGGAGAAGAGACCATGCAGATTGGCAAACTGATACAAAATGCCATTGAAGAAAATCGGGTGGAAGTGTTTTATCAGCCGATATATTCCACTAGTAAGAAACAGTATGTATCTGCAGAAGCACTGGTGCGTATCATTAATCCGGATGGTTCCCTGGTGCCGCCGGGACAGTTTATTCCTGTGGCAGAAAAGAATGGTGCCATCTTAGAATTGGGAGAAATTGTATTTCGCAAAACCTGTGAATTTATTAAGGAAAACGATTTAAAGAATCGGGGCATACAATATCTGGAGGTGAACCTGTCTGCAATCCAGTGTACTCAGCAGGGGCTGGCGGAGCAGTATATTTCCATTATGGAAGAGATAGGGGTACTGCCGGAAATGATTAACTTGGAAATCACAGAATCTGCGGCAGTAAGATCCAAGGAAATTCTTTTGGAAAATATGGAAAAATTATTAAATTATGGTGTTTCTTTTTCCTTGGACGATTTCGGAACAGGGTATTCTAATTTAAATTATATTATGGAGCTTCCGGTACAAATTGTAAAATTTGATCGTGCCATGACGCTGGCTTATTTTGAGAGCAAGCGGGGGGAATTGGTGATGGACGCAGCGATTCGCATGGTGAAAGCTGCAGAAATGAAAATCGTTTCGGAGGGTGTGGAACTGAAAGAGCAGTTAGAGGCATTGGAGATCAAGGATATTGATTATATTCAGGGATTCTATTTTTCCAGACCGGTATGTGGTCAGGAATTTTTAAAGCTGCTGACAAATGGATAGTGAAACGGAGAAAAGCCAAAGGTAGGAAAGGGAGAAGGATGATGAAGGAGAATAAGGTATCAGAACTTTTACAAAAAGTAGCAGAGGGCAGTGTGAGTCCGGAGGAGGCGGCCTTACAGTTGAAAGTGGAACCTTTTGAGGATTTGGGCTTTGCAAAACTTGACCATCATAGAAAAATGAGACAGGGGATTGCAGAGGTGATTTATGGGGCAGGCAAGACACCGGAACAGATCTTCAAAATTGCACAAACGTTTCTGGAGAAAGGGGAGAGCTGTCTGTTGATAACCCGGATGACGGAGGAGGCAGCAGAGCTTTTAAGCACCTGTCTTCCTCTGCAATATGACAACCTTAGCCATGTGGGGATTGTGGGTACCATGCCGGAACCGGATGGTGTGGGAAAGATTGTGATTGCCACAGGAGGCACCAGTGATATGCCGGTGGCTGAGGAGGCGGCTCTTACTGCGGAATGTCTGGGAAATCAGGTGGTTCGGCTCTATGATGTGGGAGTGGCAGGCATCCATAGACTGCTGTCCAATACGGAGGATTTGATGAATGCACAGGTGGTGATTGCCATTGCCGGTATGGAGGGGGCGTTGGCAAGTGTAGTGGGCGGTCTGGTGGATTGCCCGGTGATTGCAGTACCTACCAGTGTGGGGTATGGAGCATCCTTTGGAGGGATTTCCGCACTTTTGTCCATGCTGAATTCCTGTGCCAGCGGGGTCAGTGTGGTTAATATTGACAATGGTTTTGGTGCAGGCTATCTGGCGAGCATGATGAATCATATGAAAACGAAACAATAATTGTAACTGTTCAGTAGGTCTGTGCATTTACTGCACAGACCGTAAGAAAAAGTGGATATAACAGGCAAAGAACCATTGCCGCAGGCAATTTTGCATGGTTCTTTGCTTGTAACTATGAAGGTACTGAATAGTTACCAATGATTAATGGAGAAGAGGATGAAAACTTTATATTTGGAATGTAATATGGGTGCAGCAGGAGATATGCTTATGGCAGCATTGTTGGAACTGCACCCGGATGGAAAGGGATTTTTGCAGCGGTTGAACCAACTGGGAATACCGCAGGTTACGGTGGAGCAGCAACAAGTCATGCGGTGTGGCATTGGCGGCAGCCATATGGTGGTTCGGGTGGCTGGTGTGGAGGAAGAAAGCATAGATGTGAAGACAGGACAGGAAATAGAGTCCCATCACAGTCATCCCGCAAGTCATAACCATGAAATGGAAAATCACCATACACATAATCACAGTCATTCAATGTCACATCATCATACTAAGATGGCAGATATCAGGAAACTGATATCTAATCTTGTGCTGCCTAATCCTGTGAAAGAGGATGTAATTCAGGTATATGAGATGATCGCAGAGGCAGAAAGTCATGTACACAAAAGTCCTGTGGAGCAGATACACTTTCATGAGGTGGGAGCCATGGATGCCGTTGCAGATATTGTGGGTGTCTGTCTGTTGATACATGAGCTGGCACCGGAACGAATTGTGGCATCTCCAATTCATGTGGGCAGCGGACAGGTACACTGTGCCCATGGAATTCTGCCGGTACCGGCCCCGGCAACAGCATATATTTTAAAGGGAATACCTATTTATGGCGGAGAAATTCAGGGAGAGTTGTGTACCCCAACAGGGGCAGCCCTGTTAAAGCATTTTTCAGAAAAATTCGCTGCTATGCCTTCTATGACCATTGAAAAAACCGGATGTGGTATGGGAAAAAAAGAGTTTGCAGCTGTCAACTGTCTGCGTGCCTTTTGGGGAGAGTCTTCACAGGAATTTGACACCATATCAGAGCTGTGCTGCAACTTAGATGACATGACACCGGAGGCAGTAGGATTTGCTGCCGAACTATTGATGCAGCAGGGGGCATTGGATGTATATACCACCAGTATACAGATGAAGAAAAATCGTCCAGGGATTGTCTTAACCTGCATGTGCCAAGAATCAAAAAAAGACAAATTTATCCGTCTGTTATTTCAGCACACCACTACGTTAGGTGTCCGCGAATACCAGTGTAAACGTCATGGTCTGCATCGTCATATGGAAGAAATTGACACAGAATTTGGCAAGGTACACCAGAAAATATCTCAGGGATATGGGGTGTGCAGAGAAAAATTAGAATATGAAGATTTGGCTGAAATTGCAAGAATGAAGGGGTTGTCACTGGCACAGGTGCAAGAGAGAATTGAGAACATTAAGAAACAAAAATAGAAAAATGGTAACTGTTCAGCAGGTCTGTGCATTTACTGCACAGACCGTAAGAAAAAGTGGA
>CAMWHJ010000101.1 GCA_947174015.1 uncultured Lachnospiraceae bacterium
AGGCAATTTTGCATGGTTCTTTGCTTGTAACTATGAAGGTACTGAATAGTTACGACGGTGATTAATTTCGATTGGCTCTCTTTCTTAAGGTAGGATCCAGAATTTTCTTACGAATACGAAGATTTTCTGGTGTAATTTCAAGAAGTTCGTCCGTGTCAATAAAATCAAGTGCCTGCTCTAAGCTTAAAATTCTAGGCGGTGTCAGGCGCAGTGCTTCGTCGGCACTGGAAGAACGAGTGTTGGTAAGCTGCTTCTTTTTGCATACATTCAACTCGATATCTTCCGCCTTGCCATTCTGACCGATGATCATACCGGCATATACTTTTTCACCGGGTCCCACAAAGAGAGTGCCACGTTCCTGTGCATTGTAGAGACCATAGGTGATTGTCTCTCCGGCTTCAAAGGCAATAAGAGAGCCTTGTTTTCGGTATTGTATATCTCCCTTGTAAGGACCATATTCGTCAAATATAGTATTGATAATGCCGTTTCCCTTGGTATCTGTCATAAATTCTCCCCGGTAACCGATGAGACCCCGGGAGGGAATGGAAAACTCTAAGCGAGTATAGCCACCGTTGGAGGAGCCCATGTTGCGCAATTCGCCCTTTCTTTGGCTGAGTTTTTCAATGACAGCACCAGAAAACTCCTCCGGTACATCAATGTAAGCCAATTCCATTGGTTCTAACAGTTTTCCATTTTCATCCTTCTTATATAATACTTCTGCTTTACTTACAGCAAATTCAAAGCCTTCACGACGCATATTTTCAATTAATACAGACAAGTGGAGTTCCCCGCGTCCAGATACTTTGAAAGCGTCTGCATTGTCTGTTTCCTCCACACGAAGAGAAACATCTGTATTCAATTCCCGAAACAAACGGTCACGCAAATGTCTGGAGGTGACGAATTTACCTTCCTGACCTGCCAGAGGACTGTCATTTACCACAAATGTCATAGCAATGGTGGGTTCGGAAATCTTTTGGAAAGGAATAGGAACCGGATTTTCCGGGGCACATATGGTATCTCCAATATGGATATCCGCAATACCGGAGATGGCAACAATGGCACCAATGCCGGCTTCCTCCACCTCCACTTTTTTTAAGCCGTCAAACTCATAAAGCTTGCTGATTTTCACCTTTTTATTCACAGACTCATCATGGGCATTTACCATGACACATTCCTGATTGACCTTTAAAGAACCATTGTCAACCTTGCCCACACCGATACGTCCCACATATTCATTATAATCGATGGTGGAAATCAGCACCTGTGTGTTGGCATCCGGATCGCCTTCCGGGGCGGGGATGTAGTTGATAATAGTCTCAAAGAGAGGTTCCATATCCTTGGGCTCATCATCTAATTCTTTCAAAGCATAGCCGTTCTTGGCAGAGGCATAGATAAATGGGCAGTCTAACTGCTCTTCTGAGGCATCTAAATCCATAAATAATTCCAGGACCTCGTCAATCACATCATCCGGGCATGCTTCCGGACGGTCAATCTTATTGATACAGACAATGACCGGCAGATCCAATTCCAATGCTTTTTTCAACACGAACTTTGTCTGAGGCATGGCACCCTCAAAAGCATCCACTACTAATACAACACCGTTTACCATTTTTAACACACGTTCCACTTCACCGCCAAAGTCTGCATGCCCCGGGGTATCAATAATATTAATTTTGGTATCTTTATAAAAGACAGCGGTATTTTTGGAAAGAATGGTAATACCTCTTTCACGTTCAATATCATTGGAGTCCATGACACGCTCTGCCACTTCCTGATTGGAGCGGAACACACCGCTTTGTTTTAAAAGCTGATCCACCAGAGTTGTCTTGCCATGGTCTACATGGGCAATAATTGCTATATTTCGAATGTCATTACGTTTTGTTTTCATGAATTTTACGTCCTTTCTACCTATTTATATATGGGAAATAGAAATTTCACACTTTACTTAGTGTATCACATATCTGGAAGAATACAAGTTTTTTGTTAAATTTCGCCAATTTATTAGAAAAGTTAAAAAAATTTAAGAATATTTTAGGAATTTTAATCAATATTCTTGGGAAAAGTGTGGTACAATAAATATGCTAAGGCAAAAGACAAGGGGGATGTCAAAACACGTCGAACGAATTTTATTGATTTTTGTTCTGAAATGCATAATAATGTAATAGATATAATTATGCAAGAATTACGGTAGAAGAAGGGAGAAATAATTAATGACAGATAAGGTAATTGAAAACAATCAGGTAACTATGATGGGTGAAATCGCAAGTGATTTTACATTTAGCCACGAGATTTTCGGAGAAGGTTTTTATATGGTAGATCTGAGGGTAAAACGTCTCAGTGATTCTTCAGACATTATTCCACTAATGATCTCTGAACGACTGGTGAATGTGAAGGAGAATCTTCAGGGAACTTATGTATGTGTGAATGGTCAGTTCCGTTCCTACAATCGCCATGAGGAGAAGAAGAACCGTTTGGTGCTGTCCGCATTTGTACGAGAAATTGAATTTGTGGACGGACCGGGAGAGGGAATGAAGACCAACCAGATTTTTCTGGATGGATACATATGCAAAGCCCCTGTATACCGCAAGACACCGTTGGGCAGAGAGATTGCAGACCTTTTGGTGGCGGTGAACCGTCCATATGGAAAGTCGGATTACATTCCATGTATCTGCTGGGGAAGAAATGCTCGTTTTGCAGCAGACTTTACCGTAGGCGGACATATTCAAATCTGGGGACGTATCCAGAGCAGGGAATATGTGAAGAAAATCAGTGAGGAAGAAGTAGAAAAGAGAGTTGCCTATGAAGTTTCTGTCAGCAAATTAGAATACTTGGAGTAAAGAAAGGATTGCGAAAAAAGCACACTTATGGTAATATTTTGGAATACAAGTTATTTTAAAAGGGAATACTAAAAGAGGTGTGTTATGGGAACAGGACTGATACAGGTATATTATGGTGATGGCAGAGGCAAGACAACCGCAGCAGTAGGTCAGGCAATTCGGGCAGCCAGTCAGGGAAAAACAGTGAACATTATTCAGTTTTTAAAAGGAAAAAATGAAGAGGATACCAGCTTTATCAAAAGACTGGAGCCAGAAATTAAACTGTTTTGTTTTGAAAAATCCCAGGAGGTTTATGACCAACTCACTGAGGCACGGCAGTCAGAAGAGGCGATGAATATTCGAAATGGCATTAATTTTGCCCGCAAGGTGATTCAGACCAATGGATGCGGGCTACTGATTCTGGATGAAATTCTCGGACTTCTGGACAATAAAATTATTTCCATGCAGGATATCAGAGAACTCATAGAACATAAGAGTGAGGAGATGGAACTGATTTTTACAGGGCGAAGCCTTAATGATGAACTGAAAGAACTTGCCGACTGCGTAACCAGAATGGAAACTGTAAAATAACCATGTTGACAAGAGATTGTATTGGTGTTATATTTTATAAAAGAATACAAAATGCCATTGAATATCCATAAACCATCATTGATAAAAGGGGTTTTTGGAAGGAAGTGTATACCAAATAAGAAATTTTGGTACATTTGTATACCATGCAGTGAATGTGTGGGTGGGTAAAAGTAGTATCTAGCATAATTAAAAACATTGGATAGAGGTTGCAGGATTTATGAGTAGACCGGTGGATGTTGCAGGAACAGAGGAAGCCGGAGGAAAGGAAATTTTGCCGAAAGATAGATTGTCTGTGGATTTATCTTGGGCATGCGGTGAAGAACCGTATGACTGTCATCTTGTTCAGAAGAAGGAGCTTTCGCTTTTTCGTATAGAGATGGTGCGCTATCGAGGAATAGAAGAATAGGTAAATTCTATAGGAATCGACAGTGATGTCGATTCCTGTTTTGTTTTAATAAGATTAAGGAGGAAAATAGAATGGCGATTTTTAAAGGAGCAGGTGTGGCAATCATCACACCGTTTTATGAGGATGGATCTGTAAATTATGAAAAGTTAGGTGAACTCTTAGAGTTCCAGATTGCCAATGGATCAGATGCAGTGATTATTTGTGGAACCACGGGGGAGGCATCCACCTTAACCCACGAAGAGCATTTAGAGTGTATTAAGTATACAATTAACAAAGTAAATAAGAGAATTCCGGTAGTTGCGGGAACCGGATCAAACTGTACCGACACAGCGATCTATCTGTCCCAGGAAGCGGAAAAATATGGTGCGGATGGACTTTTGGTTGTGACACCATACTATAATAAGGCAACACAAAAAGGATTGATTGCCCACTATACAGCAGTGGCAGAATCGGTAAGTATTCCTATTATTATGTACAATGTGCCTTCCAGAACCGGCTGCAACATTTTGCCGGAGACAGCAGTAACATTGGCGAAGAATGTGAAGAACATTGTGGGAATTAAGGAAGCCAGCGGAAATATCGCACAGGTAGCAAAGCTGGCACAGTTAGCACAGGGATGTATTGACATTTACTCAGGAAACGACGAACAGGTGGTGCCTTTATTGTCTCTGGGAGGTTTGGGTGTCATCTCTGTGTTATCAAATGTGGCACCAAGGGAAACCCATGACATGGTGGCAAAATTTTTAGAGGGAGATGTAAAGGGAAGCTTAGATATTCAGTTAAAGGCAATTCCTCTCATCGATCAGTTGTTCTGTGAAGTGAATCCAATTCCGGTGAAAGCAGCGTTGAATATGATGGGAATGGAGGCAGGTACACTGCGTATGCCGTTGACTGAGATTGAGGATGTACACAAAGAAAATCTTAAGAAGGCAATGCAGGAATTTGGAATTACTATAAAGTAAGTTTGTTGAAATACAAAGTGGAGGATACCAATGGTTAAAATAATTATGCACGGCTGTAATGGCAAAATGGGTCAGGTAATCAGCAATATTGTAAAAGAGGATGAAGATGCCCGGATCGTGGCAGGGATTGATGTTTCCCATCACATCCAGAACGATTATCCGGTATTTTCAAAGATTGAAGATTGTAATATAGAGGCAGATGTGGTCATTGATTTTGCAGCGGCAGCGGCAGTGGATTCTTTGCTGGATTATTGCGAGGAGAAAAAACTCCCGGTGGTACTGTGTACCACCGGTCTTTCGAAAGAGCAGCTTGCAAGAGTGCCAAAAAGTGCTGAGAAAACCGCTGTGCTGAAATCTGCCAATATGTCCTTGGGTATCAATATGTTATTAAAATTGTTGAAAGATGTTACCAATATTTTAGCACCGGCAGGCTATGATATTGAAATTGTGGAAAAACATCACAACCAAAAAGTGGATGCACCAAGTGGAACAGCACTGGCTTTGGCAGATTCCATTAATGAGACTTTAGACAATGAGTATACCTATAATTATGACAGAAGTCAGGAACGAAAGAAGAGGGAAAAGAAAGAGATTGGCTTAAGTGCAGTTCGGGGTGGCACCATTGTGGGCGAACATGAAGTTATCTTTGCCGGAATTGATGAGGTTATTGAATTTAAACATACGGCTTATTCCAAGGCAGTATTTGCCAAGGGTGCAGTGCAGGCTGCTAAATTTTTACAGGGAAAAGAGCCAGGCATGTATGATATGGCAGATGTAATTGATGCACAAAATTAAATGAAAAATAGAAGCTATTTAGCACAGGACGGTGCATTGGCTGCACAGTTACAAAAAATAAAAGTGCAATTTTGTACCAGGCAGTTGCAAATAAAATAGTAGAACAGTTTGAAATAAAATCATAAGAATAAAACACTTCTTTTTAGGAAACAGTAATACAAGGAGCAGGGCTCTTGAGATTATGAAAAAGGAGTGTTTTATCTTATGAAAGCAAAGAAAATATGTGCTGCACTGATGTTGACAGCTGTCTGTTTTTCAGCAGCAGCCTGTGGGAATAACAACACAACCGACAAAAACAATGAAAATCCCACTACAAACACAGACAATGCCACCATTGATGATAATGGAACGGAAGATAATGTGGGTGGTAATGGCACGGCAGCAGGAGAAACCAATGGTGCCAATGGAAATGACAACAACACAGACAATAATAATGGCAACAATAACGGAACCAATGATAATGGTAATAACATTATAGACGATGTGGAGAATGCAGGAGAGGATATTATCGATGGTGTAGGTGATGCTGCAAACGATCTAATCAATGATGCCACAGATAATGGCAATAACACCACAAATAATAACAACAATAACACTACAAATAATAACGATAATATTACCGGCAGTAATGATACAAATAACAATAATACCACGAAAAACAAGAAAAACCCATAATATGGTAAGAGGCATATTTTGTCAGCCAGCAGCCATATAGAAGGTGGTATCAGCCATGCAAATCGACTTGTCGATTTGCATTACATAGGAGATGTATATGAAATTTAGACCATGTATTGACATACATAACGGAAAAGTGAAACAGATTGTGGGAAGCAGTCTGCTGGACGAGGGAGACAGGGCAAAGGAAAACTTTGTGTCCCAGTGTGCTGCTGCTTTTTATGCCAACTATTACCGTGAGAGAAATATCAAAGGAGGTCACATTATTTTGTTAAATCCCGCTTCCTCAGAATATTATGAAGAGACGAAAGCACAAGCATTGTCAGCCCTCCATGCATATCCCGATGGAATGCAGATTGGCGGAGGCATACACAGTGAAAATGCCAGAGAATACATTGAAGAGGGAGCCAGTCATGTGATTGTCACCTCCTTTGTTTTTCGGGATGGCAGAGTAAATTGGGATAATTTAGAAAAACTGGTTCAGGAAGTGGGCAGAGAGCGGATTGTCTTGGATTTAAGCTGTAGAAAGTGGGAGGACAGTTATTTTGTGGTTACAGACCGCTGGCAGAAGTTTACGGATGAAAAACTCAGCTTAGAAACCTTAGATAAATTTTCTCCCTACTGTGATGAATTTCTCATTCATGCAGTGGATGTGGAGGGAAGAGCTTCCGGTGTGGAAAAGGAGCTGGCTGTGATGCTTGGGGAATATGGAAAAATTCCTGTCACCTATGCAGGAGGTGTGGGCAGCTATGAGGATATTGAAACTCTGCGTACTTTGGGAAAGGGCAGGTTAGACGTAACTATCGGAAGTGCTTTGGATTTGTTTGGCGGAAGCTTGGAATTTGAAAAGGTATTAGCATTGATGGATTAGGAGGAGATATGTCAGTATTAAATTTTCAACCCCAAGAAGTATTTTCTTATTTTGAGGAGATTTGCTCTATGCCTCATGGTTCAGGAAATACGGATACAATCAGTAATTATCTGGTAAACTTTGCAAAGGAGCAGGGCTTGTCATACATTCAGGAACCCTGTGGCAATGTGATTATTTACAAAGAAGCCACAGCGGGTTATGAAGATGCTCCCACGGTCATTTTGCAGGGACATATGGATATGGTTTGCGAAAAGGATGAAAATGCCCGGATAGATTTTGCCAATGAAGGCTTACAGCTCAAGGTAGAGGGAGATTATATTCTGGCAGAACATACCACTTTAGGAGGGGATGACGGTATAGCAATCGCCTATGCGTTAGCGATATTGGCATCCTCAACCATAAAACATCCTGCCTTAGAGGTGGTGATTACAGTGGATGAAGAAATCGGGATGTTGGGAGCCAGTGCTTTAGATGCCAGTGTGCTAAAAGGAAGTATGCTGTTAAATATTGATTCGGAGGAAGAAGGAATTTTGACCACCAGTTGTGCAGGGGGTGTGGTACTTGATTTAACTTTGCCCTTTCGGAAGGTACAGACAGAGGGCATCTGTTATGAAATCCTTTTAGACGGTCTGCAGGGTGGTCATTCCGGTGTGGAAATTCACAAGGAGCGTGTCAATGCCAGCCTTATGATGGGCAGACTATTGTTTGAATTGTCAAAAAAGCTGGGGTATGGACTGGAAATGATCAGTGGAGGCTTAAAGGATAATGCCATCCCAAGAGCTGCCAGAGCAGTGATTTGGTTAGAGCAGGCAGGGGAAGAACTTTTAAAGAAAACAGTAAAAGAATTTCAGCAGAGGGTTAGCCGGGAGTATCGTGCCAGCGACAGCGGCATTTGCTTTACACTTCAAAGACTGCCTCAAACAGAAGGAAGAATGCTGCATCCAGGGGATAAGGAAAAGGTAATATTTTTGCTGAGACAGCTGCCAAATGGTGTGCAGAAAATCAGCATAGATATTCCAAATCTGGTGGAAACCTCCTGTAATTTAGGAATTTTGAAAACCATCGAGGAAGAGATTGTGCTGGAGGTGTCTATCCGCAGTTGCGTAGAGAGTGAAAAGCAGGAATTAATGGAAAAAATTGCATACCTGATAGAATTTCTCGGAGGTGACTGGACGGCAAAGGGAGATTATGCTGGCTGGGAGTATAATCCGGATTCCAAACTGCAGAGAATTATGGTGAATGTATTTCAACAAATGTATCAAAGAGAGCCAAAGCTGGAGGCAATTCATGCTGGTTTGGAATGTGGAATTCTTGTGGCAAAGCTGCCGGATTTGGAATGTATTTCTTTTGGTCCGGATATCAAAGATATTCATACACCAAAGGAGCGGCTCAGCATCAGTTCCACCCAGAGAGTCTGGCAGTATCTGATAGAGGTGTTAAAAAGTATTGGCAGTGTGTAACTATTCAGTACCTTCATAGTTACAAGCAAAGAACCATGCAAAATTGCCTA
>CAMWHJ010000102.1 GCA_947174015.1 uncultured Lachnospiraceae bacterium
AGTTACCGCTGTTCCAATCACCGCTGTTGTAGTTACCGCTGTTGCCTTTACCAGTGCAGGCTTTTCCTGCGTTCACTATTTCAAGAACTTCCTGCCAAGTGATTTCCCTTATAATTCTGATTTTATTTGTGCAACACTTGCTGTCATCATCATTGGTGTCAATGTCACCAAGTGCTTCCACTTCTGCAACCTTGTTGTCAGGATTGAAATTGTAATATTTAAAGCAATCAACCGCTTTTGTGCAGAAATGAAATCCTCTGTCACAACAAACTGGTGTGACATTTTCTTCAAATACCTTTCCCACTTCAAATTGGAAACCTCTGCAAGTCCAATTTGGATTAAATACCTTGTAACCTTTCATGTGTTTTGTACATCCTTTCTCACTCTCTTTTCAGTCTGCCGATTGCTCTCTTGCATGCCGCTGCTATGTCATAATCATCCGGCTTTATCAGCAGGCATGTGCTGCCGTCTGTTTCTTCTTTGTCATATAATGGACAGCTATCACAGTATTGTTGTTCTCCTACCATTTCACATGTTCTCTGCAATATGTCCAATGCATTCAATAATTCTTCCATTTTGTTTTCCCCCTTTATTCCTGCGTAATTTCCCATAACAGGGCTATATGTAGGTTATCTACTGTATCTTTCATTTTTTGCGGAAAACTATCTGGATGCTTTCTTACCAGCTCCTGCTGTTCTTGGATTCTTATTACTCCTGCCAAATTAATCTTATCAATCACTCTTTTCGTCATCATAATCACACCTTTCTAGGTTGAGGCTGTGCACTAGACACCGCACCGGGAGATGCCTTTCTGTCTGGTGGAAAGCCCAGTCCATCACTGCCATCTGCTCTGTGTCTTCGCTTTTTAATCTGTTCATAGGGTCCTCCTTGTGAAAATTGTTTGGCTATACTCTTTTCCCTTGAACTGTCCATAGGTTAGTCCCTGCTCTCTTGCCTGCTCGTTGTCCCATGCCAATGGACTTACTTTTCTTCCATTTATTTTCATCTGTTCTTGTTTTTGTTTTCTCTCTATGTTTCTCTTTGGCTGTGTCCTCTTCATCTTTTCTTTTCTGCATTCTTCGCTGCACACCAGTTTTGCACTTCTGGTGGTTTCAAATACTTTTCCGCAAATCTCACACATTTTCATCATTGGCTTGTTTCTTGGTCTTTTTGCCATTCGATATTCCAGACTGTATCGCTGTCTTCTTTTTATCTTGCATTCTTCGCTGCACTCTTTTATGCAGTTGTTGTCTGTCGTGAATTTCCTGCCACATTCTCGGCAGATTTTTTTGTATCTCTTTTTCTCTTTCATGTCCTCTCCTTCCATACCTGTCTTTTTGGTTTTCGGTGTCATTATGTAGCTGTTATGTACCTTGCTTACTACTCCGTTTTTTGTTTCATAGCGTATCGTTATTATCTGGCTTTTCACTTTCTTTCTCCTCCTCTTCCCACTTCCTTCTTGCAATAGCTACATAGTCCTTTATGTTTCGATTGTTAATTATGTTAATCGCCTGCAATTCTGTCAATCCATGCTTCTTCTGAATCTCCATCCTTAATGCCCTTCGCTCTCCTATATCCTGCTTTTCTGCAATCTCTTTTCCTCTTCTTACGTATTCATTGGCTGTCTCCCAGATTAGCAACTCCATCTTTACTCATCCTTCCTTTCTGTCTGCCACAGCTTTGTGTGGATGTAGTAATATCCATTGTAATTGTTGTGTTTTACTTCAAAACTCATGGTTTTGTAATTGGGGTACCACAGTTTCATATATTCTTCGATTTGCTGGTTGTCCCTCAGCATCTTGTCCAGTAGGGATTCAATTCGCTTGTAGGTTTTTCCGGCTGCACTTTTTTTGTAGTGCACAACCTTTTCCTGTGGCTTTTTTAGCCCCTTGCTTGACTTCCAGCGTTTTTCATTTCTTATCTTTCGGCTCTCCTTTACAAGGTAATTTGCCATGCCTGATAAGCCGTTTTCATCTTTCACCAACTTCTTTATGTTGTTTCTGCCTCCACCGTTCCAGAGGTCTTCCACTTCGTCACCGGTCAAATCGTTATCCATGATGATGTGATGATGCCATCTCAATTCACCATATGGTTTATATTCTGTGATATATATGTATCTGGCATTTTTTAAGCCTTTTTTCTTTCTGTAGCGGTTCACACGTTTTATGAAGTTCGCTACATTTCTGTCTGCCCTATCCATGTCACCATCTGGCGGCAGATGGTCATTGTCATAGGTCAGCGTTATCCATAGGCCATTTTCATTGAAGTTGGTCAATATCAGTCTTTCGAGGTAGGTTCTTGCATTTTTTTCATTTAGGTTTCGCTTTGCCTGCAAGTCCTTTTTTCTTATCTTCCATCCCTTTGGCAGTGTCTGTCTCGTGAATTGGGGATATATCTCAACTTCCAACTGTTCCCCTGCCTTTATCTCCTTTAAGGCATATATACTTTTCACCCTGCCCTTTAGAAGTTCCTCTATAAACCATTCATGTATGTTTTCCAAACTCTGGTTTATCTGTTCCTCATAATCGTAATCTACTATCTTTCCTTTTCTCTTTCTCCCCTTAGACAAAATCTTGCACCTCTTTTCTCTTTGCTTATTTCTTCTTTGTTCCTCTATCTTGTCCCACTTGTTAGTATCTATAACAAGCCCGGAAAGAATTTGCATTTATCCTTTGTTTTCAATGGGTTTTCTTCGATTTCTGACACAGATTTTACAGCTAATTTGTGTCAGAAATTTTACTCAGAGGAATCTTTCAGTCCTCTTTCGATTAGCCATTTATCCAATTTGTTTCGATATATGTAATATCTGTATTTCTGGCTAGATTGGCTCTTTTTACGACCTTTTCTCTCCATTATGGGGACAACGTCCCCCAGGTCAACCAGTCCTCTTTTCATCCGCTCTCGCACTGCCTGTGGGCTTATGCCCATCTCATTGGCTGCCTGATCTACACTTATTGCTTTTTTCATGTATTCTCCTTTCACGTTGTTGCTTTTACCACTTTCTAAACTCTTCCAGTTCTTTTTCTGTAACTGGCTCAAACACTATTGTTCCATCTTTTAGTACGTCTGTTATTATTTCAAGCTCGCTCTTGTCAAAATCGTATCGGTCTGCCATTGCACATGCGGCTAGTCTTATCTCAAACATTTTTCTTTCTACTCGAAATTTGTTTTCAAAACAAAGTGGCTGTATCCTGATTAATTTCTTCTTGCTTATGTCATACAGTCGGATGGAATAGCAGCCTATTATTTTCTCTTTCATTTCATATCCACCTACTACTTTCATTCTTTTCCTCCTTCGCCGCCGGAATAGGACAACCGAACAACACCTTGATGTACAAAAATGAATCTTTATTGATGGTTACAGTAATATGCATTTTAATGAGGAGGTGATGCTGTCCGGCTGTCCTATTCCGGCGGTATATTCTAATTTTGTTCTTCCTCTCCTTATTCCTGCGTAATCACCCATAGCATTGCTATATGCAAGCTATTTAATGTATCCTTCATTTTAGAAGGAAAATTATTTGGATACTTTCTTACCAGCTCCTGCTTCTCTTGGATTCTGATTACTCCTGCCAGATTTAACTTATCTGTTATTACTTTCATAAAATTTCCTCCTTTGGGACTTATTTAAGTCCAAAAATCTTTTTTGTTACATAGAGGGTACATTCTTTCACTTCTTTATCATCTGGTAGTTTGTACCCTTTTTTCTGCATGTAATATGTTATCGTCAGTGCAGTTACATGGTTTTTATACCATCCAATCGCACATATTGCTGTTGTTATTGCAAAAAATACCGCCACTTCTATCTCCTCCTTTCCCAGTCACCCCTTAATTATCAAACGAAGCTTTCTTTAATCTCTCTTCCAATCTGGTGCCTTAACAGCTCTTCTAGAAGTCATACCCTTTGCAAATCTCACTCCCTGCATGAAAACAAGAAATTCTTGCTGTTCTGTCGGTGTCATTTCATCCAGAAGCTGCAACACCGCCACCGCTTCCGGCTTCTGCTCGGTCTTCAATAAAATTTCCATCTGCTCTGCCATCCTGCTTCCCTCCTTTTTTATTTACATCCTTTCTGCACTGCCGCCCCGCTTTTCACACTAAAAAGCCGTTGCCCGGAAAACTTGCTGTCCATCCACACGCTTTATAGCTGGCGTGACCGCTGCCGCTTTTGACGCAGTGCGTATTTTTGGGTATTGGCTGCCCCTTAACAAGTAACTGTTTTAATTTTATCAGTCACTTGTTTTATACGCTTATATTATACCAGTCACTTGTATTTGTCAACAGTTTTTTGATATTTTTATTGACTTTTTAACAAGTGACTGGTATTATTGATTTGTAATCATGAAAGGGGGTGTGGAAATGACCATCAATGAACGTATAAAATTTTTAAGGAAAGAAAAAGGATTGAACCAAAAACAGTTCGCTTCCCTGCTCGGCATTACTCAATCTGGTGCAAGCTACATGGAACAACCGGGCAATAATGTTTCTGATAGCAGTATCAAATCAATTTGCACTATATGTAATGTAAATGAAGAATGGCTGCGGAATGGCATTGAGCCTATACATATTGAGCCGGACACGTTCAGCCTTGATGAATTTGTGAAGCAGCATGGTGCAACGGACCTTGAATTGCAGATTATAAAGACTTATTTTGACTTAGACCCGGACACACGGGAAATGCTGGTTGACCATTTCAGAAAAGGTCTTGCCGCTTCCGCTCCTGCTACCGTTGAAAAAGAAAAGACGGTTGAGGAATTGGAAGAAGAATATAAAAAAACAGTCTTAAACTCTGTATCGAAACAGGGGTCTGCTGCTATGAATACCACATCAGACACGGTAGAAAGAACAAAAAACGCATAGAAAACTAAGAAAGCAAGTTTATGGCTTAGCTTTCTGGCACAATTAAAGAGTAATAATATCAAAGTCCTTGTATATCTTACATGGGCTTTTCTTTTTTGTGATTTTTATACTTTCTTACTCCTTTTTCAACGTTATTTATATTCTTCTTTGCTAAAATTTTATGTTATTTAGACATTTTCTTTGTCTTTTACTCATTTATGGTTGAGGTTTTGTCTTAATTTGTCGAAATATTAAGTAAAATTATAGACCTCTCATTTTTAAATTGAAACTGAAGCATAAAGAAATCTCACACATAAGTATGTCAAGAAAGGAAGATGTATATGAAACAGTATAAAGCAGTAGCAGGTCCTAAAAACATCAATGTCGGTAAAGGCGATACTCAGTCCGCTTTTAACACTTTTGCAGAAATTATTAACCGTGAGGCAACAGGTGAATGGGAGTATCATTCTATGGAAACCATCACTGTAACCGAGAAACCCGGCTGTATGCAACAGCCAATCCCTAAGAATTATTATATGTTGATTTTCGTAAGGGAAGCCTAAATTTTAAAGTGACAGATCCTATGTGTGAGTTTTTATATTATTGGAGGATTAAACTTGAAAAGCATACAGTTTAAAGAAGAACAGTTTCACAATCTCAATGAGATTGGAAAGGAATTGTTTTGTGATAAACAAGATCCACGAAGCACGGCTTATATTAGAAAACTGAAACGACCAGCCATAAATTGGTTCAAAATATGTCTTTGCATGTTTTTACCGATTATATTGATTGTAGCTCTTATTGTTTTTTTGAATTATATAGGTTTCTCGATGATGAGTTGTATTATTACAGCAGTAGCACTTTTATTGCTGTATATCACTTTAACTTTGAAAAAATCCGCAATTTGCATAATCAAAGTATATCAACGATATGCACCTGAATCACTACGAAATAAATGTCGATTTGAGCCATCGTGTTCTGAATATATGGTCCTTTCTATTGAAATGTACGGCTTGTTCAAAGGATTGAAAAAAGGAATATGTCGCTTGAAACGATGTAACATAAACGGTGGAGGCTTTGACTTCCCATAATAATATTAGTGTGCTCTATTAATTGATTAAAATAAAAAGCATAACGGAAAGAGGTTTCATTCTCTTTTCGTTATGCTTTTATGATTTCTATGCTATTAAATAACATTTATTTTCACCTGTACATTGTTTATTTTTTTCTTGATTGCACGTGCAATACGTGTTATAATGTTTTTGTAAGGAGGCAGAACATGAAAGACAAAGACCTACTAAAGCTTTTGAAGAAAAACGGATGGGAAGTAGTCAGAATTAATGGCAGCCATCATATTCTTCAAAAAGATGGGAAAACTACCGTAGTTCCCATACATGGTAAGGATGTTCCTACCGGCTTACTTAACACTATTCTAAAGGAGACAGGGCTTAAATAGTCCTTCTCCACTTGATTTAAAAGGAGGTTTAATTATATGCTGTTTGTATATCCTGCTATTTTTCACAAAGAAGAGGAATCTTATTGGGTTGAATTTCCCGATTTAGAAGGTTGTCATACCTATGGTTCTTCTATCAATGAAGCTATGGAAGCATCTCAAGAAGCTCTCTCAGGTTATATTCTTACATTGCTGGAACAAGGTAAAACTATAGCTGTCCCATCCGATATTTCGTCTTATTCTCCTAAAGATGGTTTTTCTTCTCTTGTATCCTGCGATATAAACCAGTACAAGGATACCAAGGCTGTTAAAAAGACTTTAACCATTCCGTCATGGCTTAATGACCGTGCTGTATCTATGGGAGTTAATTTTTCTCAAGTATTGCAAGAGGCTTTACTTCTAAAGATACAAGCAAAATAACAGCAGAAAGCCGTAGCATGTCAGCTATGCTACGGCTTTTTTCTGTTACATTCTTATATAGCATGCTACTATACTCTCCAGAACATCTTCTCATTTATTCTTAATTTCTTGCATAAAATTCAAAACTTTAGAAATGAATATCCATGCATATGTAATAAGACACACTGCTAACAGAACCAGACATATCCATATAGTTGATGTTATGCTTGTAGTGTTTAATGTGCCTTTCAAAAAAGATATGACATCTGTTGCTTGATTAACCAATAATCCTACAATGAACGCAATAAGAAAACCACTCCATAATACATCTTGCAGTTCCTTTAATTTCCTTTTTTGCTCGCTTACTGCAATATCTTTTTTAACCTTCTTTATGATTTCCTGTTCATATTCTGCTTGTATTTCTTTCATAATATCATTCCGCAACTTATCCTTGACGGCTGTTTTCATAAGAGCATTGTATTCATCTTTTTCAGTCCCTGCTTCTATCTCCATATGTCTGCTTTCAACAAAGTCATCTAATAATTTCTCTAATGTTTTTGCCATTCAGATTACTCCCTTAACAATTTTTCCACAATTCTATTTACATTGGCATTAAATTCTGAATCAAATTTCGCTCCAATAAATTCTTTTTCATCTTGATAGGAGGCATCTATTTTGTTCTTATATAGCTTTTCTTCTGTTGGCTTAGATTTCAATTCTTCAAATACAATCTGTGCAATTCCTACTCCTGATTTTATCTTAATGGCATAATCTGTTGCATTATACAATCCCAATTTTAAAATACCAGAATATGTGGAATTACAATGCTGGTCACTTACAATCAAACCTAATCTTGTGAACTTTGTTCGTGGTCTGATATGTGCTGTCAAAAAATCCGGCAAGTTTATTTGTTCGTTTAGTGCCACCATGATATATTCTTTCGGTGAAATAACATATCCTTCTGATTTCATATTTATTTCTTCGTATATACTATCAATATTTTCCTGCTCATCAATACTTATACACCGTACTTCCTTTTTTAATGTTGTAATAACGTTTGATGCAGTAACATCATATGATTCACTTTGTAACTGCTTCTCTGCAAATTTACTTATCAAAGGTTGCTCCAAGTTGTAATTTTTGTAATTCACAATATATTCTCGAATTTCTTTATCTGTCAAAACCATACTATTTAATCTCCATTTTGTTGTAATTTTCCCTGATTTAGTTGCTTTCTTATAATATAGCACTCTTGATTTTATATGTCAAACTTTGGCAATTTTCTCAGATAAATATTACCGTATTGTATTGTTTGCATTTCTTCTCATTCTATTGTTGTCTGTTTCGCATTTTCTTACACTTTTGCTGCTTGACATTGGCTGAATGATATGGTACGTTTCATATGACTTTATTAGCATTGGTTTATACAAGACAATGAACCTCCAACAGTTGCCGCTGTTGGGGGGCTTCTCATTTTACAGTTCATTTATGTATACAAAAAAGAACCCTCAACACCGGTCATGTTAAGGATTCTTTTTTTGATTGTTGAAAAATATCATTGCCATTTCTAATCAACTGCTTAACTAATCGAGTAGGAGGGGGTGACTAACCCCCGTCCTCTCACACCACCGCTCATGCGG
>CAMWHJ010000103.1 GCA_947174015.1 uncultured Lachnospiraceae bacterium
GCAATTTTGCATGGTTCTTTGCTCGTAACTATGAAGGTACTGAATAGTTACGATAGATTGAAAAGTACAGTGTAACAGTGCAGTAGAAAAAGGAGAGAATGATGTCATTTGTTGAATTTCAGGATGTTGCAAAAACATATAAGATGGGAGAAGTGGATATTCATGCTTTGCAGGGAGTAAATTTTCAAATTGAAAAAGGGGAGTTTTGTGTCATTGTGGGAGCCTCAGGTGCAGGAAAGACCACCATATTGAATATATTAGGCGGTATGGATTCGCTCACCTCTGGCAGGGTATATTTAGATGGAGAGGAGATATCTGCTTACAACAAAAAGCAGTTGACAAAATACCGACGATTTGATGTGGGCTTTGTATTTCAGTTTTACAATCTGGTACAGAATCTCACTGCCGTAGAAAATGTGGAGCTGGCTTCTCAGATTTGCAAAGATCCGCTGGATGCCATGACGGTAATTGAAAAAGTGGGGCTGAAGGAGCGAGCCAACAATTTTCCGGCACAGATGTCCGGTGGGGAGCAGCAGCGTGTGGCTATTGCAAGAGCCATAGCCAAGAACCCCAAACTGCTCCTTTGTGATGAGCCAACGGGAGCCTTGGATTACAATACAGGCAAAGCTGTATTAAAGCTATTACAGGATACTTGCAGAAAAGGTGGCAGAACGGTGGTGGTAATCACACACAACCATGCTTTAACTGCCATGGCAGACAGAGTTATCACGGTAAAAAACGGCACCATTGCCAGTATGGAGAAAAATGCTCAGGTGGTACCGGTGGAACAAATCGAGTGGTGAGGAAAGGAAATGATGAAGAAAACAACTTTGAGAGAAATCAGGCAGAGCTTTGGCAGGTGGTTTGCTATTTTTGCCATTGTGGCATTGGGTGTGGGATTTTTTGTGGGCTTAAAGATTACCAAAAGTGCCATGCTTGCCACAGAGTATCAATATTTAAAAGAACAGAATATGTTTGATATGCGGCTTTTGTCCACATTAGGTTTTACAGAAGATGATGTGGAAAAGTTAGGAAAGATTGACGGTGTGCAAAGGTTACAGGGAGGCTATGAACTTGATATTCTCTGTATCAGCCAAGAAAATGAGTATGTGTTAAAGGCACATTCCATAACAGACTCCATCAACACACCATTGCTGTTGGCAGGCAGAATGCCGGAGGCAGATAATGAATGTGTCATAGATGCCACCTGCGTATCCGGGGAAGAGGAAATTGGTGCCACTATACAGATATCGGCGGATAATTCAGAAGACACACTGGATATGCTGAGAAGTCGAGAGTTTGTGATTACAGGTATTGTGAACTCCCCTTGTTACATGAATTTTGAGCGGGGTACCACTTCGATTGGAAATGGAAGAATAACAGGTTTTGTATATTTGCCGGAAAGTGCTTTTGATTCGGAATACTATACCCAGATATTGGTAAGGGGTGAGATTGATGAGAAATGTTACAGCGATCATTATAAGGAAAAAGCAGATGTATTGAAGAATACCCTGGATGCAGCGGTAAAAGAACGGGTTGACCTGCGGTTTCAAGAGATCAAAGAGGAGGCAGAGCAGAAGGTCAATGATGCAGAACAGGAACTGTCAGACAAAAAGCAGGAGGCAGAAGAAAAACTGGCAGATGCTTTTCAGGAATTAGAAGATGCCAGAATAGAATTGGAGGATGGCGAAGACCAGATTGCAGAGGCTGAGAAAAAAATTGCAGACTCCAAAGAACAGCTTAAGACAAAGAAAGCACAGCTGTCTGCGCAGGAGCAGAATCTGTTGGAGGCACAGGCACAGTGTCCCTATGAGTTTTTGCCCCAGTATGCCCAGATCCAACAGGGATTGGCAGAGATTGCTGCTGGAAAGCAGCAGCTTCAGGCAGCAGAGCAGACGATTTCCAAGAATGAAAAGGAATTGGAAACTAAGAAGCAGGAACTGGCAGAGGGAAGAATTGAGTACGAAGACGGATTTCAGGAATATCTGGACAGTCAGGCAGAATTTCAAGAAGAAATTGCCAAAGCAGAAGAAGAGATCGCAGATGCCAGACAGGAGATAGCAGACTTAGAGGAACCGGATTACTATGTACTTGGCAGAAATACCAATATAGGATATGCCTGTTTTGAAAGTGATTCCGATATTGTGGACGGTATTGCCAATGTGTTTCCCATCTTCTTCTTTCTGGTGGCTGCACTGGTGTGTATGACCACCATGAACCGTATGGTGGAGGAACAGCGTACACAGATAGGAATTTTAAAGGCACTGGGATATGGCTCTGGAAGAATTATGAGTAAGTATCTTTTCTACTCCGGCAGTGCAGCAGCACTGGGAGGAGTCATTGGTTTCTTTGTGGGCTCCACTCTTTTTCCCAGTGTTATCTGGGCAGCTTATGGGATGATGTATCGGATGCCGGGCATTGTATTGGTCTTTGATGTACGCTATGCCGTATTTTCCATATTGGCAGCACTGGTATGCTCAATGGGAACCACTTTCTTTACCTGTAAGTATGAGCTGGCAGAAAATGCTGCTTCTCTTATCCGTCCGAAGCCGGCGAAAAACGGTAAGAGAATTTTCTTAGAACGGCTCCCCTTTGTGTGGAAGCGGATGAAATTTTTACATAAGGTATCCATTCGTAATCTGGTGCGTTACAAGCAGCGGTTTTTCATGATGGTGGTTGGTATCAGTGGATGTACGGCTCTCCTTGCCACTGGTTTTGGAGTGAAGGATTCCATTATGAATATCGCTTCCGAGCAATATGAGGAAATACAGACCTTTGATTTGAGTGTCACCTTAAAGGATGACAGCCACGAAAAACTGCATCAGCAATTTGTGACAGATATGGAAAGTCAGATAGAAAGTGTGATTTTTGCCATGGAAAAAGCCGTGGATATTGAGGTGGAAAATGAAATAAAATCAGTGAATTTAGTTTCCATGGACAGCAGTCAGAATATGGATTCCTGCTTAAATCTCCATACCTCCCAAAAGGAGCCAATTCCCTATCCGAAAAAAGGGGAAGTGGTGATTACGGAAAGACTGGGAAAAAAATATCAACTGAAGAAAGGTGATATGATCACTCTTCAAGATGAGGATATGAACAGTTTTACCGTTAAGATAACAGGCTTTTTTGAAAACTATGTTTACAATTATGTATTCATCAGCAATGAGACTTATCAGGAGGCAATGGAACATCCGGTGGAAATCAATACTGCTTATATCAATGTGAAGGAGGGGCAGGACTTGCATCAGGTGGCAGCTGCCATTGCGGACAAGGAAGAGGTCACTGCCATCACAGTCACGGAGGATATAAAGGAACGTTTTCATGGCATGATGACAAGCTTAAATTATGTGGTAATTCTGGTGGTAATCAGTGCAGGACTGTTGGCTTTTATCGTGCTTTATAATCTCACCAACATTAACATTACCGAACGTATCAGGGAGATAGCCACCATTAAGGTACTGGGCTTCTATCCGGGAGAAACTGCCAGTTATGTGTTTCGGGAGAATTTAATTCTCACTGCCATCGGGGCAGCAGTGGGTCTTATCCTTGGAAAGTATCTGCATGCCTTTGTAATGGCAAGAATTGACATTGATATGATAAGTTTTCATGTGCAGATTCTGCCAATAAGCTATCTGATAAGCTTTGCCTTAACCTTTGTGTTTGCCGGTATTGTCAACGCAGTTATGTTTTTTAAGCTGGAGAAAATCAATATGGCGGAATCATTGAAATCCGTAGAATAAGATTGAAACAGGGATAAAAATTGGGTATAATATACTTGTGTTATGAAAATGTGAGGTGGAACAATGGATTTTCAGGAAAGTATGAATGAATTTTTGGTGGGACTATTTCGGGATATCATGGATATTGAAGAGAAAGCAGTGATTACTTCCGAATTTAAGGATATATCCAATAATGATATGCATGTGATTGAAAAAATAGGTATCAATAGCGAGGCAAAAAATATGTCCATGGTAGCCAAAGAACTCTCTGTAACCACTGGTACTTTAACCATTGCCATCAATAGCTTGGTGAAAAAGGGCTATGTGGAGCGAACACGCAGTGAGGCAGATCGGCGTGTGGTACTCATATCCCTCTCAAAAAAAGGAAAAAGGGCATATGAACACCACAAGATTTTTCATGAAAATATGATAAAAGCAACGGTAGAAAAACTTACAGAAGAAGAGAAGCAAGTGTTTGCCAAAGGATTGAGCAATTTAAAGGCTTACTTTGAGGAATACAAAAAAGAATAGTATTCCGGCAGGTATTTTTCAATAATGGGAAAAGGAGCTTCCCCGATACTTAGAATTACATTGTGAAAGGCTTTTAAGTCCGAAGGGTATTCTGAATAGGATACTCCTTGGGCTTTTTCTTTTAGTTCCAAAAATTCTAAGTATCCCACATAATATTTTAGATAATTGCCAGGATTTTCTAAAATGGCAGTCTGAATACTTTCAATAGAACTTTTGTCAGTGATACCATAGGGAGAGAAAAATTCTGTAAGCTGTGCCATCTGCCAGCCGTCATAGTGAATGCCAATGTCTGCAATGGCATACAGTGACAGATTCAGTGCATTGGAATGCATATAGTAGTCTGCGGAGTTTGCATCCAGTCCGTACAATCCATAGGAATACATTTCTCCATAGGTAGCCCATCCTTCGGTATAGCCTCCGAAACTTAACAGAGAACGGATGGGGGCGGTGTCTTTTGAAACTGCAAAAACAGTCTGATATAGATGTCCCGGATAACCTTCATGAGCCAAAGTGGTGAACAGAGACAGATCCTTCAATTCCATGGCAGGATTTATGTAAATTACATTGTCAGCAGCATTATCAATGGGCGGGGTCAGGTAAAAAGCAGGGCTGATATGGTCTTTTAAGCTGTCATCCACATATTTTACCTGATAAGTTTCCATAGGGATTTTTGGAAAATCAGCTTGGATTTTCTGTGCCAGTGAGGAGAGAATTGCATTGGGGTTTTCTTTGGCAGTATCCATAAGTACCGGAGAGGTGATTTCTCCTTTCTCAAGGCAGGATTTCAAGGCCAGCAGATCTTCTTTATAATAATGCTGAATTAAGGATTTTATTTCTGCAATGGTACGTTGACAGCCCACCAGTGACTGTACTTTTGCCTCATAAACTTCTTTTCCTTTGGGCAGATAGCATAAGCCGTTCTGATTTTGGGAGGTGTCCACAAGACGGCTTAATGTGCTTATTATCTCTTCATAGGCGGGAACAATGCTGCCATAGAATATGTTATCATTCTGCTGCTGATAGCTTTCTTTTAGGCGGGGATTTAGCTGGGAAAGATTTTCCATTCGGTTGCGAAAAGTGGTCACCAGCATGTTTTGGGAAGGATTTTCGATAAAATCCTCACACTGCTCAATCACTGCCTGTGCAGCCTGCTTTGACATAAATAAGCCCTGTTTTGATTTCTCCTCTTCAAAAGCTAAAATAGAGTCAAAGTAATCATCTACCTGAGACAGCAGATTCAGATAAACAGGAATATCCGCTCCGGTATAAAACCGATATTCTGACAATAGAATTGGCAATTCTGCCTGCATGCCGGTGACGGAGCCTAAAGGCTCTTCATAGAAAAAAAATTCGGTGTCTGCAAGACTTTGGTTTAAATCGTAAGCAAGAATGTCATAAGTAAGGCGGTTTTCCAAAGAAAGGGCATTGTAGTCAAAGGAGGAGAGAGCAGAGAGGTATACCTTTTTATTTATCAGCATTTTCTCCTGTTCTGCCAAGTCAAAACTGCCCAGAGATACAGAGGCAGATTTAATGCCGTAATTTTCCGGGTGCTGAAGTGTGTAGTGCAGATTCAGAGTATTTTGGGACAGTTCACTGGCAAATGTATGATTGCACCAGTCTTCAAAGGCAGTGTCTGGTGAAACAGTACCACAGCCGGTTAAGGGAAAGAAAAAGATTAGCAGGAGTAAAAGGTAAAATTTTACTTTTTTCATGGGAAAAGCCTTTTTTGTTTATTAATTAGTATATGTTGCAAAGTATCCTGAGATGAATAAAAAGTAACTGTTCAGACGTGCCATTCGCAATCTCGCACTTCATGCTTCAAAGCTTGCTATCGCAAGCGGATTGCTCATAATCGGGCACTCAGCTCATAATCAATAGTATGTACTCATTCAGGCAAGCATGAATCGCCCATAATATTGATTATGGCTGAACTGTTACACATTTTCATGTTTGGGACATAAAAAATCGTGCGGCATTATTGACTGAAATTCCCTTAAGAAGTATAATAAAATAATATAACTGATAATTAGAGTTTAGATCAAATGAATAAGGGTGCTGCACTTATGAAAAACAGAAATGGAATGAGATGATATAATAGAAAAAGGTATCCTGCCTCTTTTAAAACTGTTAAGAGCAGTGTACTTGATTGGTAAGTACATTTCAGGAGGTGTATTATGAAAATACAGGATTTCTATGAGGGAAATGAGTTTGAGGCATATGAGTATTTAGGGGTGCATTCCACAGCGGAGGGGGTGGTGTTCCGAACCTATGCACCACATGCCTATAAGGTTTGTCTTATGGGGGAATGGAATGGATGTGAAGAACTTTTCATGGAGGCAGTGGAAGATGGGAATTTCTATGAGTATACGGTAAAGGAGGATATTCAGGGGCTGCGGTATCAGTATCGGATTTACCGTACAGAGAATGAATACAGTGACCACTGTGACCCTTATGGATTTGCCATGGAATTAAGACCAGGAGAACATTCTATTGTACAAAGTATAGATACATATCAGTTTCAAGATGTTGGCTGGATGAAACACAGAGAAAACAAAACTTCGCAGGTTTTGAATATTTATGAGGTACATTTGGGAAGTTTTGCCAGAGATGAGCAGGGAAACCTCTTTACCTATGAAAAATTGGCGGAACGTTTGGTTAGTCATGTAAAACTTTTGGGCTTTAATTATGTGCAGTTTCTGCCTCTGGCAGAGCATCCTCTGGATGAATCATGGGGATATCAGAATACAGGTTTCTTTAGTCCCACTGCCCGATTTGGCAATCCCTTGGGACTAAAAAAACTCATTGATGTGTGTCACCAGAATGGCATTGGTGTCATTATGGACTGTATGATGGCAAGTTTTGCCATTGACAGCTATGGGTTGGCGGATTATGACGGACAGCCTCTCTATGAGTATCCCCATAAAGATATGGCAATTAATGAATGGGGGAGCTGTAACTTTATGCATTCTAAAGGAGAGGTGCGCAGCTTTTTGCAGTCCTGTGCTTATTTCTGGCTAAAAGAGTATCATGTGGATGGTTTACGCATGGGAAGTGTACAGCGGTTGATTTACTGGCACGGCAGTAAAAATAAGGGAGAAAATGGCTGGGCTATTGATTTTTTAAAGCGGATGAATCAGGGACTGAAACAGAGGGTACCAGAATGTATTTTAATCACTGGAAACACCAATGCCTTTCCGAAAACTACCCGGCAGGTGGCAGAAAGTGGATTGGGATTTGACTATCAGTGGGACAGCAGCTTTGTGGAAGACCTTATAAAATATATGAGTTATTCACCGGAAAAAAGGCGGGAACAGTACTACATTCTGCCCTTTTCTATGGTGTATTTTCGGGATGAGCATTATATGCTTGCGTTGTCCCATGATGATGCTGCCCACAGAGTCAGCAGCTTGTTTCAGGGTATTTATGGAAACAAAAGCCAGAAATTTTCACAGGCAAGAGCATTTGCCATGTTTATTTATGCACATCCGGGAAAAAAGCTGAGTTTTATGGGCAATGAATTTGCCAGCCCTGCAAAATGGAACGGAAGTCAAGAGTTGGACTGGAGTTTGTGTCAACAGAAAGAGCATCAGCAGCATCAAGAGTTCATCAGCAGTTTAAATAAAATATATGCTCAGGAACCTTCCTTATATGAATTGGATTATGAGGAGGAGGGATTTGAATGGCTGGACTGTCAGAAGGATGGCAGTTGTATGTATGCTATGAAGCGCAGAGGAAACAGAGAAGTGGTTTATGCACTGTTTAACTTTGATGAAAGAGAGTGCAGGGAGTACACTTTGAATGTGGGGGACACAGAAGAGGTGCAGATGATATGTAACAGTGATTGGGAATGTTTTGGAGGCGGCAGTCCGATGAACAGAGAAGTCTATGTGCCTCTGCGTATGAATGGGGGAAATCAGCTGACGGTAACAGTGCCGGCATTTTGTGGCTGGTATTTGAAGAAAATGGTAACTGTTCAGTAGGTCTGTGCATTTACTGCACAGACCGTAAGAAAAAGTG
>CAMWHJ010000104.1 GCA_947174015.1 uncultured Lachnospiraceae bacterium
GTTCACCAGTGCCGGATAACGGAATGATGAGTGCGGAAGAAATTGCAGCATTATTTGCCAGTAATGAAGAACCAAAAACGCAGGAAGTGCCAGTGTCCCAGGAAACTGAGAAAGTACCAGAACCAGTTAGCGATACTGGGAAAATGAGCCCGGAGGATATTGCAGCATTATTTGCCGCCAATGAAACAACTTCAGAAACGGCGGTGGAAGAAGAACCCAAAGAAACGAATACAAGTTCACCAGTGCCGGATAACGGAATGATGAGTGCGGAAGAAATTGCAGCATTATTAGCGGCAAATGAAGACACAGAAGTGGAGAATGCTGACATTGCTTCGGCAGACAGTATAAATGAAATTTCAGAAGACTTTGGTATGCCAGAAGAACTTTCAATAGATGATATGCTGGCAGGAATGCGGGAAGAAGAAAGTATCATTGGAGAAGACCCCATTTTTGGCTTTGAACAGACAGCAGAATCGGAGCCTTCAGACGAAACTTCCAGTGAGGATGATAGTATTCTTGATTTGTTAAATATGATGTCCGAAGATGAAGATTTAAAGGATATTGGGGACTTACTGAAAGAGAGTGATTCGGCAATGGACTTATCGGAGGATGAACTTTTTGGAGAACCATCTATGAGTGAAACAACAGAACTAGAAAATGTAGTAGAACAAGGGGAAAAAGAAAAGAAACCTGGATTTTTTGCACGCTTGTTTGGCAAGAAAAAGGAAACAGAGAATGTCAGCCAAAAGGGTGACGAGAACGAACAGATTATAAAGGAAGTGGAGGAGGAGATTAAGGAAGAAGAAAAAAAGGCAGAAGAAAAGAAACGAAAAAAGCAAGAGAAAAAGGATAAGAAGAAAAAGGATAAGAAGGGAAAAGCGGCGGAAGAAGGTGAAGAAGACGAAGTAGAAGCTAAGAAAAAAGAAAAGAAACCAAAGAAGAAAAAAGAAAAACCCCCCAAGGAGATTGTTTCTCAAAGGAAAGAACCACCGTTACCAAAGAAACCGGTAATTCTAATTCTCCTGATGGCAGCTTCTATTTTGGCACTTGTATTGATAAGTCACAATTTTATTAGTTACCAGTCCAGTATCAGCAAGGCAGACAGTTCCTTTATTAAAAGGAATTATGAAGAGGCATTCCAGAATATCCTTGGTGTGGAAGTCAAGGAACAGGATAAAGAGCTTTATGATAGAATCCGCATTATGATGAAATTGGAAGCAAAATATAACATGTATCTGGCTCATATTGAATGTGAGCAGTATGATGAGGCACTGAATGACCTGATTATGGGTGTGGTAAAATACAAACAGTATGCAAAAGATGCAAATGAACTCGGCATTACACAAGCCTTTGAGGATGAATATGCGTTGATTGTAGAACAGATGAATCTGGTCTATGGTGTAGATCCGGAGCAGGCGGCAGACTGGTATTATACGCTAAGTGCATTGGATTATTCTCAGACGATCCGAAGTGTAGTAAAAGCTGCAGGTTATAGTGTTTCGGAGGATATGGAGACAGAGGATACAGACAATTTTTCGGAATTTGGCATTGAGGCAGTAGAATAGAGAAAGGATGACGGGATAAGATGATAGCCATTATTGACTATGATGCAGGAAACATCAAGAGTGTGGAAAAGGCACTTTTGTATTTGGGAGAAGAGGCAGAAATTACAAGGGACAAACAAAAAATTCTAAATGCAGACAAAGTTATTTTACCAGGCGTAGGTAATTTTGGTGATGCAATGTCAAACCTACATAAGTATGAGCTGGTACCTGTAATCAGGGAGGTAGTGGCTAAAAAGACGCCGTTTCTTGGAATTTGTGTTGGATTACAACTCTTATTTGAACGCAGTGACGAATCCGATAAAGTTGAGGGATTGGGAATCCTGCATGGTGAGATCCTTCGCATTCCGGATACCGGACTTAAGATTCCTCAGATGGGTTGGAATAATATCAAAGTAGATGATTCCTGCCCTCTGTTTCAGGGGCTGCCCAAGGAGCCATATGTGTATTTTGTGCATTCCTATTACTTAAAGGCGAAAGATGCAACCATGGTAAAAGCAACCACAGAGTATGGAACTTTAATTCATGCAGCAGTTCAGAAGGATAATGTATATGCATGCCAATTTCATCCGGAAAAGAGCAGTGAAGTGGGATTGCAGATTTTAAAGAACTTTATTGAGCTTTAAGCAAGGAGGATGGACAGATGTTGACAAAGAGAATTATACCTTGTCTGGATGTAAACAATGGACGTGTTGTAAAAGGAATCAATTTTGTAAATTTAAGGGATGCGGGTGATCCGGTGGAAATTGCAGCAGCTTATGATAAGGCAGGGGCAGATGAAGTGGTTTTTTTGGATATTACAGCTTCCTCGGATGCCAGAAAGACAGTAGTAGACATGGTGAGACGTGTGGCGGAAAAGGTGTTTATCCCATTTACGGTAGGCGGGGGGATCCGAACAGTGGAGGATTTTCGTGAGCTGCTAAGAGAAGGGGCAGACAAGATTTCCATCAATTCTTCTGCCATTGATAATCCCCGGCTTATCAGTGATGCGGCAGATAAATTTGGCAGACAGTGTGTAGTGGTTGCGATAGATGCCAAGAAAAGAGCAGACGGCAGTGGTTGGAACATCTATAAAAACGGCGGAAGAGTTGATGTGGGGATTGATGCCATTGAGTGGGCAATGAAAGCTGACAAAATGGGGGCAGGAGAAATCCTTGTAACCAGTATGGACTGTGATGGAACCAAGGCAGGTTATGACATTGAGCTAACTAGAATGATTGCGGACAATGTATCGATTCCGGTGATTGCTTCCGGTGGTGCAGGAACAAAGGAGCATTTCTATGATGCTTTGACAGAAGGTAAGGCAGATGCGGCTTTGGCAGCATCTCTATTCCATTACAAAGAGTTAGAGATCAGTGACCTGAAGCATTACTTAAAAGAAAAAGAAGTTTCCGTTAGAATTTAAAAAATAATAAAGGAAAAAAACAACTTGAAAGACATAGAGCTTTTCAAGTTGTTTTTATAGGGAGGAATAACTATGGCAATGATTGAGAATGACTGGCTGGATTCCATTCAGGGAGAATTCAAAAAGCCATACTATAAGGAATTATATCAGTTTGTCAAAGAGGAATATAGCAAAATGAGAATATATCCACCGGCAGAGGATATTTTTAATGCATTTCATTTTACACCTCTGAGTCAGGTAAAAGTGCTGCTGTTGGGGCAGGACCCATATCATAATGAACATCAGGCTCACGGATTAAGTTTTTCAGTGTTGCCTGACCAGACGGAAATTCCCCCATCTTTGCAGAATATTTATAAGGAATTGAAGGATGATTGTGGATGCTATATACCAGATAATGGATATCTGAAGAAATGGGCAGATCAGGGAGTGCTGCTTTTGAATACCGTATTGACAGTAAGAGCTCATCAGGCAAATTCTCATCAAGGCAAGGGATGGGAGCATTTTACCGATGCCGTAATTGAAGCGGTCAATGCACAAGACAGACCGATTGTGTATTTTTTGTGGGGCAAGCCTGCTCAAACAAAAGCAAAAATGCTTACCAATCCCAAGCATCTGGTGCTGAAAGCACCACATCCAAGCCCTTTGTCAGCTTTTCGGGGATTTTTTGGATGTAAGCATTTTAGCCAAGCCAATGAGTTTTTAAAGGCAAATGGGGCAGAACCTATCGATTGGCAGATTGAAAATATCCATTCTTAAGTGAGAAATCTTGCTGTTTGCCTGTGCCGGATCAACAGTGTCAGTCCGGTGCGGGCATGAAAAGAATTGTTGTAAAGTATAATCTTACTGATTTTAGGTAAAAAATATCACTATTTTTAAAAGAAAATAATTGTGTAAAAAAATGTGAAAAAGTACTTGCCAAATATATAGATATATGATATAGTATAGAAGTTGTGAGATGACAGTGTGGTGTAAGAAATCAGAATTTAATAAAAATTTTATTGATTCACGTTTGAAAATGTGATATTGTAAACCAAACTGTAAAATAGTAATTGAAAATAAGCCGGTGTGGCGGAATGGCAGACGCACCAGACTCAAAATCTGGCGATGGCAACATCGTACGAGTTCAAGTCTCGTCACCGGCATTATATAGTTGCTTTTCGCTTAGAAAAGAGCGATTTGAATGGGGATAGCAGAGTTTTATACTCTGTTATCCCCATTAATTATTATTCGTGACAATAGAAAGTTTGCAGAGTGTGCTTTCTATTGTTTGGAGAGAAAAGAGAGCGAGCAATTTGTGGAATGGTTTTATTCGGTTCTAATAAGCTTTTTTGACTGCATAAAATATGAGAAAGCAGTGAGGAGCCGAAAATGGAATGAAAAGAAAAATAGTTACATCAATGCTGATGACAGTATTAATATCGTTGACTGGCTGCATTGGGAATAGGAGCGACGATCGGTTCTGTGGCAGCCGTATAGGCAACGAAAGCAGTTTGATTATGGAGTATTCAGATATGAATATTACTGACTGTCAGGCATTGAAATTGGAGGCAGGGGATATACTTGAATTCTGCATTGAAAGTAAGAAGGGACAGGTGGATATTACTTTACAGATGGAAGATGAGAATCCTGTCTATGAAGAGTGCAATGTGTCCACCAGTTCTTTTCATATTGACATTGAAGAATCGGGGGTGTATCAGATAATAGTGACAGGAAGAGATGCAAAAGGCAGTGTAAGTGTTAAAAAGGCAGACTAAGGAAAGAACCATGAGAGGAAAATAAGTGATACATGAGGTAAAAGATAATTCGCCAACAATGTTGAAAAGGTCTTACGAATATGAAGTTGAGAGCATTTTCTTTTTTGAAATTCAGAAATAGATTTGAACAATCTGTGAAAATAATTGCCAATCAATTTTTGAAATGATAGAATGAAAAGAAAAAGAGGTTTTTGTATGAGAAAATCAATCAAAAAACAGTTTGCAGGCATATTCATTTTTTTGATGGCAGCAACGATTGTGTTGTGTTGGATTTTAAATACAGTATTTTTAAAAAGTTATTATATTCGTGATAAAGAGAAATCCCTGTTTAAGGTATATGGCATGCTGCAAAATAGCAGCAGGTTGAAGGAGGAATCCTTTGAAATGGAGTTTGAGACCTTATGCAGTACAACCAACATTGATGCAGTGGTCATTGGCGGAAATGGAGAAGAAACCATATCAACAGTTTATGATACCAAAGGAATGGTGCTGCAGCTTTTTGAACATTTGATGGAAAAGAATAATGGGAATGTGAGTATTATTGAGAAAACAGATGACTATACTCTGCAAAAGATCCGAGAGACCAGAAGCAATCTGTACTTTTTGGAAATGTGGGGATATTTAGAGGATGGACAGGTGTTTATTCTGCGGACCCCAGTGGAAAGCATTCGGGAAAGTGTGTCCATAGCCAACCGTTTTCTGGCATATGTGGGTATTGTGGCAATTATAATCAGTGGGTGCTTAATCTGGCTGGTATCTAAAAAGATAACAGAACCTATTTTGCAGCTGGCAGACATTTCAGAACGTATGTCGGAATTGGATTTTACTGTTCGTTATGAAGCACATGGAGAAAATGAAATAGCACTGTTGGGCAGTCATATTAATAAATTGTCCTCCACCTTAGAGGAAACCATATCGGAACTGAAAACAGCCAACAACGAGTTAAAGTCCGATATTGAGAAGAAAGAACAGATTGATGAAATGCGTAAAGAGTTTCTTTCCAATGTGTCCCATGAATTAAAAACACCAATAGCATTGATACAGGGATATGCAGAAGGGTTAAAGGAATGTGTCAATGAGGATGATGAAAGCAAAGATTTTTATTGTGATGTTATTATGGATGAGGCAGGAAGAATGAATGTGATGGTAAAGAAGCTTCTAACCTTAAATCAGTTGGAATTTGGAAATGATATTGTGACCATGGAACGCTTTGATTTGGTCAGCGTAATTGAGGGAGTGATTCAGTCACTGGATATTTTAGCAAAGCAGAAAGAGGCAGTAATTCGTTTTAACTATCAGACACCGCTTTATGTGTGGGCAGACGAATTTAAGGTGGAGGAGGTAGTGCGCAATTATTTGTCTAATGCCTTGAATCATGTGGAAGGAGAGCGGATTATTGATGTAAAGATTACCTCCAAGGGAGATTTGGTGAGAATTTCTGTTTTTAATACAGGAGAGCCAATTCCCCAAGATTCTCTGGATAAGTTATGGGTGAAATTTTACAAGGTAGATAAGGCGCGCACCAGAGAATACGGCGGCAGCGGCATCGGACTTTCCATTGTAAAAGCCATTATGGAATCCTTTAATCGGGAATATGGTGTGATAAATTATGACAATGGTGTGGAATTTTGGTTTGAATTAGAGCAGAAATAAAGATTGCTTATAGTAGAAAAAAGTGGTAAAATACTTTATATGTAAAAAATGTGGTGTCAGATAAAACATAAAGCGAGGATTGAGCAAAGTTTCCGATGTTTTTCTGACAGCATAGGAAAAATGCAGGAGGGGAAAGACATGAAAAAAGCTTTCGTAGGAATGGGAATCATGGCATTTTTGCTGACAGGCTGTGCTGGCGAGGTGAATTTAAGTGATGTTGACAATGTTCGTGTAGCACAGTATGCAGCGGATTTGGTGTTGAAATATGATAGTAATTATAAAGAAAGACTTCTGACAGAAGAAGAGGCAAAGGAAGCACGGGAGAAACTTCGCCTGGCAGCAGAAAAGGAGGCAAAGCTTCAGGAATTGCTTGCTGCCAAGGAAAATGCAAAAAAGGGATCCACTGCTCAGAAACAGGAAAATGAAACGACCGATGGGGAAACCACAAATTCTGCAGCACCGGCTATTAAATATAATGTAAATGATGCACTGCACAGTGAAGGGTTTCAGATTTCCAGAGCAGGTTATGAAGTGTTGGATGAATATAATGATGCCACAGAAGAGACGAGTATGTTCGTGGATGTGCAGGCGTCTGTTGGGAAAAAACTTTTGGTAACTAAGTATGAAATTACCAATACAAGCGATACTTTATTGGAATGTAATTTTTTTTCAAAAGACATATCCGGCAGTGTGGTGATAAATGGAAGTATCAATGTGGATTCTATGGTAACTATGCTGTTAAACGATTTGGGAACTTATAAGACAGAAATAGAGGCAGGTGCAACCAAGGAGGCGGTATTGATTTTTGAAATTCCGGAAAATGCAGCAGCAGTGCAGCAGTTGGAACTTACATTGCATGTAGGAAATGAGAGTTTTGTAATTGAATAATATTTGTTACTGCGGGCAGTAACACTGTTTCTAAAATTTGAATAAAAAATAGAAAAAAATATAGTAAATACACTGGGAATGTGATATACTATAAAGAGCACATGCGTATAAAAATGCGCAAAAGGAAAGGACGTGTGATACATGAGTAAAATCGAGGAACTGGTAAATGTTACAAAATTAAATGATTTTTTACACAAAAAAGAGGAAGAGGAGAAAACGAAAAATAAGATACTTTGGGTTATGGCGGTGATTGGCGGCATTGCAGCGGTGGCAGCCATCGCTTACGGTGTATATCGTTTCTTTACCCCAGGATATCTGGAAGACTTTGAGGATGATTTTGACGATAACTTTGATGATGATTTCTTCGAAGATGAAGATGATGATTTTGCAGAGTAAAAGTATAGTTTGAATCTGTATTAATAATGAGTTTGAGAGCCATGCCGGAGGGCATGGCTTTTTTGGAAAAGAAAGCAATCCGGCATCGAAAAATCTTAAGAAAGTTATTGAATTAAAGGTAGGCTTATATTATAATGAGAACATGTTATAATTCAGCTATTTAGGCTTATGGTAATAACAGATAGCACTTGGCAGATGTGCCTGCACGTTCTATCTGTTATTTCTTTGACATAGCTGAACAGTAATGAAAAATATGGAACAGTTGCAAAGAAAGGCAGAACGAGTCTGTAAAAAGAAGTAACTGTTCCGTAGGTCTGTGCATTTACTGCACAGACCGTAAGAAAAAGTGG
>CAMWHJ010000105.1 GCA_947174015.1 uncultured Lachnospiraceae bacterium
GCAATTTTGCATGGTTCTTTGCTCGTAACTATGAAGGTACTGAATAGTTACAAATCACCATAATCGAAATAATTCCAAGATTTGTAAAAGAAAAAGCTTGCAATTTTTGCATATTGGTTGTAATATATACATAAGCTATATGTAGTTTTTAAAACTACATACAAAAATATGTGAAACTATATAAAAAGGAAATAAAAACAAAATAGGAAAGCAGGTTGATTTTATGAAAAAGAGAGAAAAGAAGATAAAAGATCCGGGAAGTGCCATTACTCATTTTATTGGCATGCTTATGGCGGTATTTGCCGCAGTACCATTGCTGATTAAAGCAGCCAATCAGCCAGACAAGGTGCATTTGATATCTTTGACTATTTTTATTGTAAGTATGATATTATTGTATGCGGCATCCACCATTTATCATACCTTCGATATATCTGATAAAGTAAATAAAGTGCTGCGGAAACTGGATCACTCTATGATATCTGTTATGATTGCAGGCAGCTACACACCGGTTTGTCTTATCGTACTGGGTGGTAAGCTTGGAATGATGATGCTTTCCATTGTTTGGGGCATTGCCATCATTGGTATTTTTGTAAAATTGTTTTGGATTACTTGTCCCAAGTGGTTTTCCTCAGTGCTTTACATTGCCATGGGCTGGACTTGTGTCATAGGCTTTACGCAGATTATCAATGCATTGCCAACGGCAGCTTTTGTGTGGTTGCTGGCAGGAGGAATTATCTATACGGTGGGTGGTGTGATATATGCCTTAAAGCTTCCCATTTTTAATTCCAAACATAAGAATTTTGGAAGTCATGAGATCTTTCACCTGTTTGTGATGGGAGGAAGTGTCTGTCACTTTATTTTGATGTATGTATTTGTGGCAAATATGCCCTTGTTTTAAGAGGTTAGGATAAAACACCAGAAACGCAATTTCATGTTTCATGGTGTTTTTTTTCTGCAAAATTTTGAAAATTGGGAACCTTTTTTTGCATAAGATTGTCTTATTTATAGAGTCGGCTCATTTTGAAAGAAAAGGAGGAAACTATGGATGGAATAGTAGATGGAGCTGTCAATGCAGTTATGGATGAAGAGGGGGACAATACAAAAAGGCATAACATACTTTACGAAGACTCTCATATAAATGATGTATTCATAAAGACCGTGAGAGAGAATCAAACAGCTATGTTTCGGCTGGCATATTCCATTGTGGGAAACAAAGAGGACGCAGAGGATACAGTCAGCGAAGCAATTTTAAAAGCTTTCACCCATTTGGGAGAATTGAGAAAGAGAAAGAAAATGAAAGCGTGGCTGTTTCAGATTTTAGTAAATGAAAGTAAAACCTGCCTAAAAAAGCGAAACCGGATGGAACTGAGAGAGGATATCTGTGGATTTGAGGGAAAGGAGAAAGTACCTTCATATGGATTGTTCGAATTCGTAAATCAGTTGGAGGATATTCATAAGGAGGTGGTACTTTTATTTTATTTTGAAGAGTTTAACATAAAAGAGATAGCAGGTATTCTTGATATCTCAGTGGGAACAGTCAAATCCAGACTTTCCAGAGCCAGAGGAAAGCTGAAAATGTTTTTGGAAAAGGATCATAGTTGGAAAGGATGAGATTATGAAGAAATTTGATAGGGATGTTAGAAAAATGGCAAAAAATACAAAGTATCCAATCAGCAAAGAATATGAAACAAAAGTAGAACAGTTATTAAAAGACATACAAAAAGAGGAGAGGAAGCCAGTCAGAGGTTTCTCTTTTTCAAAAGCAGGTTTTGCAGCCTGTGCACTGTGTACCATTATGGTGGTATCTGCCTCCGTTTATGCAAAGGAGAACTTTGTGATGGGACGAATGAGCGAGATGAGCACAGAGGAAACGCAAAAATACGAAGCACTGACAGATGACAGCAATATAATACACAACGGTGTCACAGAAGCTTTATCATTTTCCAGAGAGATGACAGAGGAAGAAACAGAACGATATGATGCATTGCGGGAACAATACCGAGAACAAGGAGTATTTCCAGACGGAGAATTGGAGGCAGTGGATAAATTAGGAGAGGAGGGAGAAGTCAGTTCCATGGTGTATGAAACATGGAATCGCAAAATTTATCTGCCCCAAAGAGCACTGACAGATGAGGAATTGCTGCAAATTATTGATTTTCAGGTGAAATCTGAATATGTGGTAAGCAATAGTGATGAGGCAAAAGAAGATATAAGAAAGCAGCGGGAATTTAATGCAGATCCAACTTCAAAAGAAACGGACTTGTCTGAAGAAGAGGCTATGGAAAAGGCTTCTGATTATCTGGAAAAAATGTATGATGTAGATGCATTTGCCATGGATAAAACCATAGAATTTGTTCAAGGTGATGGAAGTGACGGAACCTATGGTGAATGGGAGACTTTCTTCCAAGGAAAAGAAGGGTCATATGTAGTGCATGTGGGAAGAGAAACAGGTAATCTTACAGAGGTAAGATTACATAGCGAGGATGGATTTTACAGCAGCTATACGAATCCTGCGAATAGTGTAATAGATGAGGAGTTCTGCAGGCTTGTTTATAAAAGGGCAGAGGCTGTTATAGCCAGAATGTATCCAGATACAAAAGTTGTAAACAGCAGTGCAGGATACTGGATAGAGGATAATGGCACCACCAGCAATTGGGTGAATTTTGCGTTCTACTTGGAGAATGGTCATTCTGCCAGCCTGCAATATCTGATACCGGAAGATGTTTTTGAATATCTGAAGATGTTCCCTATGGATATTACAAATGCGGGTGCTAGTGATAATTATATAATCATCCCAATGAAGTAAACTTTAGACAGTAATTTTGCACAAAGGGGCGTGTTTATTCGATAGGGGTTCAATGAATGCTGCACATCAAAAGGGCTGTGGTATGAGAGAAAACCACAGCCCTTTTTCTGTCGAATAAGATAAATCAATGTGCCCGCTGCAACGGTGGGAGGCAGTGCGGACAAGCCCTTTCTGATTTTCAAAGTAAGAAATAGGTTTCAGGAATTATGCAGCCGCATACAGGGGCATATGAAAACAGATGTTCTGATAAAAAATTAGTTGACAAGGTTATGATGGCATGATAAATTATAAATATTATAACAGTTATATGCGGTTTTATTGAAAGAGAAGTTTTGCCTGAGCCTGATTGCTCAGGTATTTTTTCTATGTTCAAAATCAGGAGAAAAGCTTTTATTTCTGGTTTCACTTAGGGAGGATGAGGCAATGACAATTCATGAGAAATATCAGAGACTGCAGGAATATTTGAGAGCTTTGGGCAGTGTGGCAGTGGCTTTTTCCAGTGGTGTAGATTCTGCTTTTTTGCTGAAGGCAGCAGCAGATACTTTGGGAACAGAAAAAGTGATGGCAGTGACAGCCTCTTCTTGTTTCTTTCCGGAACGAGAGTTAAAGGAAGCAAAAGCCTTTTGTGGGGAAAATGGTATCAGGCATATGGTATGCGAAATTCAAGTAATGGATATTCAAGGTTTGCGACAGAATCCCAAGAACCGCTGCTATCTCTGCAAACATGCACTGTTCGAGCACATTATTGAAATTGCCCAAAAGAATCATATAAATGCAGTGGTGGAAGGTTCCAACATGGATGATAACAAGGATTATCGTCCCGGCATGGCTGCCATAAAGGAACTGGGTATTCAAAGCCCGCTGTGTCATGCCCAACTGTATAAAAAGGAAATTAGAGAATTGTCCAGGGAGTTTCAGCTTCCCACATGGAAGAAACCATCCTTTGCCTGTCTTGCCACCCGTTTTGTGTATGGGGAAACCATCAGTGAGGAACGGCTGAAAATGGTGGATAAAGCAGAACAGATGCTTCTGGATATGAATTTTCATCAGGTGCGTGTTCGGGTACATGGTCAGGGAGCAGGAACCATTGCCAGAATTGAAATTTTACCGGAGGAATTTGCAAGGTTTATGCAGGAAGAAAATCGGGTAAAAATATACCAGTATTTGAAAGAAACAGGGTTTTCCTATGTTACATTGGATTTAGGCGGATACCGCACTGGCAGTATGAATGAGATTTTGTAACTGTGAAGGTACAAAACAGTGACCAAACTTTAGAAAAGCAGGTGATGGATGTTGAATCGATTTTCAAGAACACAGCTTCTCTTGGGAGAAGAAAATATGAATCGGCTGCGGCAGGCAAAGGTAGCCATTTTTGGGATTGGCGGTGTGGGCGGATATGTGGCGGAGGCACTGGCACGAAGCGGTGTAGCCTCTTTTGTATTGGTGGATGATGATAAGGTATCACTTACCAACATTAACAGACAGATTATTGCAACCCAAAAAACTGTGGGCAAGTATAAGACCGATGTGATGAAGGAGCGAATCCTGGAGATTAATCCGGAGGCTCAGGTGGAAGTGAGAAAGTGTTTTTATCTGCCGGAAAATGCACAGGAATTTGATTTCACAGAGTATTCCTATGTGGTGGATGCGGTGGATACGGTTACGGCAAAAATAGAAATTATCATGCAGGCACAAAAAGCGGAGATTCCGGTGATTAGCAGCATGGGTGCGGGCAACAAGTTGGATCCCACAAAGTTTCAGGTGGCAGATATCTATAAGACCACCATGTGTCCCTTGGCGAAGGTCATGAGAAGGGAATTGAAAAAGCGTGGTGTGAAAAAGTTAAAAGTGGTGTATTCCACGGAGCCTTCCGTGAAATTGTGGATGGATAGGAGCATGGATTCTGGGGCAGATGATGTGTCTCTGACAGAAGCAGAGCATAATTTCACAGGACGTCGGGCGATTCCGGGAAGTATTGCATTTGTGCCTTCGGTGGCTGGTCTGATAATGGCGGGAGAGATTGTGAAAGATTTGACAAACAGAAAGGCAGAATCTTAAAAGATATGCTTTGTCCATTACATTACGTTCGATTAGATATAAAATGTAATTGTACAGACAAAGAGTGTGGAACAGGTGCTGTAAAAGGAGGTGCTTATCATGCGGTTATTACTTGCGGAGGATGAAAGGGATTTGAACCGGATTATTACATTAAAGCTTACAGCGGAAGGATATAGTGTGGACAGTTTTTATACGGGAACGGAGGCGTTAGATGCACTTATGGCTGCGGAGTATGATGCTGCTATTTTAGATATTATGATGCCGGGAGCGGATGGGTTTCAGGTACTTCAGTCCATCCGAAGTTTGGGCAAAACAACACCGGTACTGTTTTTGACAGCGCGAGACTCTGTTTCTGATAAGGTGAAAGGACTGGACAGTGGGGCAAATGATTATCTGGTAAAACCCTTTTCTTTTGAAGAATTAATGGCAAGGCTTCGAGCTATGACCAGAGGGGGTTTTGGAATGGTGGATAATACTCTTGCAATAGCAGACCTCGTGATGGACTGTGCAGCACATACGGTAAAACGTGACGGGAAAGAGATCAATCTTTCTGCAAAAGAGTATGCATTGTTGGAATACCTTATGCGGAACCGGGGAATTGTTCTGTCGCGGGAGAAAATTGAAAATCATATCTGGAATTTTGACTATGAGGGCGGCACCAATGCAGTGGATGTCTATATCCGTTATCTGCGTAAAAAGCTGGATGAAGGATTTGGGAAAAAGCTGATTCATACAGTCAGGGGTGTAGGATACGTGTTAAGGGAGGAGCCATGAGAAAGTTATCCATCCGAATGAAAATAACTCTATGGTTTTCCGTTGTGATGGTATTTATCGTTGCTCTCACATATGGAGTTATATTCTCTGTCAGCAATTCTATCATCCAAAAGGCAATACAGGATAATCTGATTGAGACCATTGAAAACAATGTGGATGAAATTGAATATTATGATTTGAAAAGTGATATTGATAAAGATAATGATGTTGACCAGTATATCATATATGGTGCCGGCTATTTGGAAATTGATGATGATTTTTTGGATCAGGTCAATGGCATATCCTCTGCTTTGTATGATAGCCAAAAAGTTATGTTGTATGGGGAAAATCCTATTTCAAAGGAGATACATGAGCTGGCATTTCTTGATTCAAAAGTCAGGAAAAGGACAGTAGATGGTACTGTGTGGTATGTGTATGACCGTAAACTTACAGCGGAGGGGTTGGAAAAACTATGGATTAGAGGTGTGGTTTCAGTGGAGACTCAATCCATTCAGCTTTCGTCCATCATTCAAATATCCATGTTTTTATTGCCGTTGCTGCTGTTTTTGGCAGTCATTGGAGGATATTTTATTGCAGGAAGATCCTTAAAGCCCATGCATCAGATTGTGGAGACGGTGTCGCAGATCAATCAGGGGCAGGATTTGAAAAAAAGGATCGGACTTGGAGTGGGAGAAGATGAACTGCACCAACTGGCAGATGCTTTTGATGCTATGTTTGACAGGCTGGATGTCTCCTTTGAAATGGAGCGGCAGTTTACATCGGATGCTTCCCATGAGCTTCGCACCCCTATGGCGGTTATTATGGCACAGTGTGAGTATACGCTTTCTCAGGACAGTAATCCAGAGGAGTATGTGGAAGCTTTGCGGGTAATTCAGCGGCAGGGAGGGAAAATGACTCGTTTGATTAATGATATGCTTACATTTACCCGTATGCATGGAAAAACCACTTCTTATGAAATGTGCAGTTTGGAGTTTTCTTCTCTGATTACAGCGGTATGTGAGGATTTGGCACTGATTGCAGATAAGAATATACAGTTGACGGCACAAGTGGAAGATGCTGTATTTGTCAGAGGAAACAGGGAATTGCTTACCCGGCTTTTGAACAATTTAATCAGCAATGCATACCGATATGGGAGGGAAAATGGGCATATCAATGTGGTGTTGGCAAGTCAGGACCAGTGGGCAAAGCTGTCGGTGATCGATGACGGCATAGGTATTGCCAAGGAAGAACAGGAGAAAATTTTCAGAAGATTCTATCAGATCAGCAGTGCCAGATCCAATGCTGGCTCGGGGCTGGGGCTTTCTATGGTAAAGGAAATTGCCGGGCTGCATCATGGCACTATCTCGGTGGAAAGCATACCACAAGAGGGAAGTACCTTTACTTTTACAATAAAAAAATTGTGATATTTTAATGTTTTTTTAATTTTCATAATTTATAATCAAATCATCAAAGGAAAGGAGGTTTTTATGAAACAGAATGGTTTATTTGCAACACCCAAAAGGGCAGTGATCAGCACTCTTTCTATTGTTGTCTTGGCGGGAGCAGTTTTTATTGGCGGTGCTGCAATAGTGAATGGGATAATGAGAGGCAATGCCATAGGAGAAACAAAAGCGGAGAACATTGCAATGGCAGATGCGGGAGTTCAGATATCGGAAGCTCAAATTCAGCCCACAGAATATAAATTTCAGGATGGGAAATTCATGTATGAGGTGGAATTTAATGCCAATGGAATGGAATATGAGTACAGGATTCAAGCCTCAGATGGCAGTATTGTTTCGAGGCAAAGGGAAAAAGCAGATGACTGGTTCTCTGTGACACAGACAAAAGACCAATTGCAAGAGGTTTCGGAAAATACAGTGCCGGAACAAGAAGCAGATTTTTCAGAGCGGAAATCTTTGGATATATCCCAAGAAACGGCACCAGAAATAGCAGCAGGAACTTATATTGGTGTTGATGAGGCTAAGAAAATAGCAGCAGAACATGCAGGGGTTTCTCAGCAGGAAGCAGTCTTTGAAAAAGTAAAGTTGGAGAATGACCATGGACGTAATGAGTATGAGATTGAATTTTATTTGAATGGTATAGAGTATGAGTATACGATTGATGCAACCGATGGAACTATTATAGAGTATGAAGCAGAATATGATGATTAGTAGTAACTGTTCAGTAGGTCTGTGCATTTACTGCACAGACCGTAAGAAAAAGT
>CAMWHJ010000106.1 GCA_947174015.1 uncultured Lachnospiraceae bacterium
GCAGATTTTAAATGGGCTTTTGCAAGTAACAGTTCAGGTATCTGAACTGTTACCACCAAAATATTTATTGGTGAAACCGTTTGATAATTTCATACACAATCTCATTCTGATTTACCAGCGGAGCTTTATGGGAGAAAAACACCACTCCCTCAATGGGTGCCATAATGGTTTCTAACACTTTTCCTTCACAGGGGTCAAGGATTTCTGCCAATACCTCACCTCTGGCGATCTCATCCCCTGCATGTTTATATCTGCGGTAAATTCCTGCTTTCCCTGCACTGATGGGCATCAAATCCTGCTCTGCAATCACGCTGGCAATATAACCACTGTGACTGTGATATTTGATAATTCCCATTCTTGTCAGAAATCGCAGCACTCCTGCCACTGCCTGCTTGGCAGACTGCTCATCAATCTCTTCTGTCTCTGTGGTATAAAGGGAGAAGGCATTTGTCTCGCTTAACTGCCAATTATAATTTAATGTGGTGGTATCATAAGGCTTTGGTTTCCGAATCACCACATAAGGCAGCCCAAATAAATTTGCCAGACTTGGCGATTGGAACCCCGTCTCCATCATGCGAATATGGGGCACGAAATCTCCCGGACGGTAAAAACTGGCAAACTGTATCCCATAGCTGTATCCTTTGGTTCCCTCAAAAATGCCTGCTGCCACCCGTTCTGTGGTCTCTCCCTCCTTATTTCCGGGAAACATGCGATTGATATCCGTCTCATCTCCCGGCCAAAAACGCTTTCCTATATTAATGGAATACGGATTGATGGTGGGAATCACCATGATTTCGTTGTTGGAATGGATGGCACCTTTGCTTTCCAACTCCTTCAGCACCCTAATTAATTGAGAGCAGATATACATTTGTTGTATTTCATTTCCTCGCATAGCACCAACAATGCATGCTGCCTTTTCACCTTCACCGAATTTATATCCCATAACTCTAAGCTCATCTCGAAAAGGACCCTTCATAGCATAAATCACATCTTTTTTCATTTGCTGCCCCCCAATATTCTGGCTATCAGTGAACCTTCATAGACAACGGGATATTCCCGTAAAGTAAACACAAAACCGCTTTCCGGTGCCTCCACAATCTGACTCACGTCACCAGTAAAAGAATCAAAGATACTGCCCAAGGGCTGTCCCTTTTCCACCTGCTGACCATGCTGGATTTCCGGCACAAAAACTCCGGCAGTTCCTGCATGAATCAGGCTGACAGAACCATCTGTGGATACAATGGGTTCTTTCGGTGTCTTCACAGGTCCATCCCAGATATCTAACTGCTTCATTCTATAAAAAATCCCCTCCACCAACTGGTCACCATATTTTTTGCTGATGCGCATACCTACCCCCATTTCCACTGCCAAGGTAGGGACCCCCATATTATTTAGGCTGTGTGCTAAGGTAGATTCCAATACGGTTGCAGACGTATGTACCCATACAAAATCTGTGTTAATCTGCCTTGCAATAGGAACCAGCTTTTGGGCAAATTCCTCCGATACACGCACCTGAGGTGTCTCCATTAGAAAAATATTGCTGGAATGCACATCAATACAAAGATCCGAGCCTATAATATCATCCACCAGCTTTGCTGCCACATATTCAATGGTAGTTCCCTTCTCAGAACCTGGGAAAATCCGGTTCATGTCCAGTTCAAACAAAGGTACACCTCTGGTGGTGGATGCCAGTCCTAAGGGATTGCAGCACGGAAAAATATCCACAATTCCTTTTAAATGATTTATTTGGGAATTTATCCGGCGAATAAGCTCATAACATACATATTGTCCATCCAGCTCATCTCCATAGATACCGGTTACTATTGAAATTCTTTTCTCTTTACCAGTCAGCTCCTTGGGCTGCAGGCGATTTTTCTCCAAAATCAGCCGCTCATCCACAGGTAAATCTGCTGACACGATTGTCTCAATCATTCTTCTTCCTCCAACTTTGATGTTATCTTAACTATAGGCATTCTCATAGGAAAAGTCAATATTCCTCTCCTTTTTCCTCTTGGGTTTTCCAAAATTCCTCCAGCAGAAAACGTACCTGCTTACTGGTGGTAAAACGCAGTCCCGCCCATTCTCTGGGATACATTCCCTGATATTCCCTGCTGCCAAATCGTTCATCCAGCAAAAGTACCACCCCTCTGTCATGTTCTGTTCGGATTACTCTGCCTGCTGCCTGCAGCACCTTATTTATTCCCGGAAACCGATAGGCATAATCAAAGCCTTTCTTTCCCTGTTGGTCAAAATAAGCTTTCAACAGTTCCCTCTCATTTCCAATTCCCGGCAGCCCCGTTCCCACAATGATACTTCCTATCAGTCGTTCTGCCTTTAAATCAATCCCCTCGCTGAAAATTCCCCCCATCACACAAAAACCAACCAAGCTTCCTTTTTGCTGTTCAAAGGCAGAAAGAAATTCCTCCCTGTCCTTCTCTGTCATATCATTCCACTGAATTTTCAGTTGCTCTGTCTCTGCATAGTTTGACTGATAGATGTGATACACCTGCTCCATATAGGCATAGGATGGAAAAAAAACCAAGTAATTTCCTGCTTTTGCACATATGGTCTCCTTAATATAAAAAGCTATTTTATCATATTCATTCTGGTTCCTTCGAGAATACTTTGAGCTTACATCCGTTGCGGCCAGCACACAAAGCCGTCTGCTGTCAAAGGGGGATTCTGCATAAACTGCCCCATCCTCTTCCTCTGTGAGCAAAGACTTATAATATTTGATGGGAAGCAAGGTAGCCGAAAAAAGTACGGCAGACCGACCACGTTCCAAACATTCCTTAATATTCAAGGAGGGGTCCACACAAAATAATTTTATTTGAAATTTCCCATCCTCCATGTGCTGTGTGTAATTGATATAATTGTCCCCCGCCAGTTCATACATATTTAAGAAATGTCTTACTTTCAAATATAAATCCAACAGAGGCTGCTTGTCAGCCAGCAGTTCATCCTTATCCATGAATTTCTCAATTTCACTCTGCAGCCTTAACAGACTCACCACAAAGGCTGAAATGCTGTCCACCACCCGACATTTTTCACATTCTCTCTTATACTCCAGCAGATGCCGGTTACAGCTTTCCAGCCGGCCAGCTAATTTCCTGCTGACATCCTTCACATAATTTTTTACCTCTGAAAATTCTTCCTTTATCAGCAGTGCACTGTACATTTCCCTTCCGCGGTCTAACAGATTATGTACCTCATCAATAAGAAAAATGTAATCTCCCTTTACTCCCTCCTGAAAAAATCGTTTGAGATACACATTGGGGTCAAATACATAATTGTAGTCACAGATAATGCAGTCTGCCCACAATGATACATCCAAGCCCATTTCAAAAGGACACACCTGATATCTTTTTGCATATTCCTCAATCACTTCTCTGGTATACATGCTCTCTGTAGTAATCAAGTCAAATACTGCCTCATTCACCCGATCAAAATGCCCCTTGGCATAAGGGCAGTGAACGGGATTGCACTCCATATCCTCCAGAAAACAGATTTTCTCCTTGGCAGTCAATACAAGCACTCTGTATTCCAGGCCCTCTTCCTTCAGCAGTTCCATGGTTTCTTTGGCTACTTTTCTGGTAATGGTTTTGGCTGTGAGATAAAAAATTTTCTCTCCATTTCCTTTGCCCACAGACTTAATGGCTGGATACAAGGAAATTAGGGTTTTGCCTGTTCCAGTAGGTGCCTGAATGTACAGTCTTTTTTTCTCCAAAATATTTTGATACACCATAGCTTGAAGACTTTTCTGTCCCTTTCGATAAGGAAAAGGAAATACGACCTGTTCAATGGATTCATTCCGTTTTAGTCTCCAGAGTCTGCTGTCGTCCATCCACTTTTTGTATTCCATCAAAAGCTGCTGAAACCATTTTGACAACTGGCCTACGGTAAAGGTTTCATAAAAGTATTTCATTTCCTCTGTGTCAATATTACAATAACTAATTCTAATCTGTATCTCCTCTAAATTCTTCTGTAAAGCATATATATAGCCATAAACCTTTGCCTGAGCTAAATGAAGAACCTCCGGTTCTGTAATATAAGAAAGCTTTCTGTAAACACATTTTATCTCATCAATTACAATGGGCCCATCTTCCTCCCTGGGTGTAATGATACCATCAGCTCTGCCCTCTATGGTCAGGGTCATATCCTCAAAACAAATCTCATGGTGGAGGGTAACCTCTGGGGCATATTCAACACCCATTCTGCCCTGTATTTTTTTGTGAAGTCTGCTGCCTTCTGCCATGGCATCCCGTTCCTTAAAGGCACCTCTTCGATTATCAATATCACCGCTGCGCAGCAAAAATTCCACAAAATTCCTTACCGATACCCGGACATTCATCTGGCTTTCTGTCACCATGTCATCCCCCATCTCTGTTCTTTGATTACAAAACCCTATGATTCAGAAAGCCCCTCTTTATCTATGAAAGTAAAGAGGGGCTTTCTACTTATGATATTTTATAACATTGTGTGCGATCATGCAACTGCATATTTGCTGAGTACATTCTCAAATCTGTTGTTCTCACCAAAATACTGCACGGTAAGGTCGCGTGTTAAATCCATGCTTAAAACACCAAGAATAGATTTTGCATCCACCGTTACGCGGTTATAAAAAATGTCAATATCAAAATCACACTCACTTGCCGCCGTTACAAAGTCCTTTACATCCTGTAATTCTGTTAATTTAATTTTACGTTCCTGCATATCAAACACTCCTTTTCATTACACACAAACGTGACTCTTGTTTTATATTTTGTTATTTCTAAAATATGCTTTATTATACTCCAATTCCAAAAAAAGTCAAATTTTTGTAAAAATTATTTTTTGGCTTTTCTACTTTACTTTTTTGTGCATATTCCATAATTTTATCCTATATTTTTTTCTGTTTTATATCTATTTTTTATGTTCTTTAATACTCTCGTAATTTTTTGTTACTATTTTGTAATTTTCAAATAAATTCTGTCATAAATTTTCGGAATTTTAACGGTAACAAATTGATTTGCAAATCTCTGTTACTCCTATCCTCTATGGCTATGGCATGAAAAAATGTTTTCCACAGATCACAGATCTCTTCCTCCCATTCTGCATATTTCAAGGTTTGTTTATCTATAAAAACATTCTGGTAAACTTCCCACTGACTCCGGCTTGGATGTACCAACGCATGCCCCTTGGTTTTATCATATATGAGAAAGTGTTCATTTTTCATCCGGTCAGCAAAGTGCTCTGCCAGCAGAGGAAGTACATAGTTCTCAGGCTCTATTTCTGCCAATAAAACACCGTTTGAAAGCTCTTGAAAACGAATAAATTCTATATAGCGGCCTGCTTCATTTTTTACAGTTCTATTAATTTCAAACACCCTTGCTATGGCAGAATTTTTAATATTATTTAACAAATTCCAAGATTTCTTTCCCCCTTTTTCCTGCTCCAGTCCAAATTCTATGGTTCGAAATATCACCTCTGCTTTATCCTCCTCCACGGAAAAAGCCACTCTTAACAAGCTATTGTAGCATTCCATGCCAAATTTCTTTTGTATGGTTTTGGCAACTTTTACAGATTTTTCCACATCAGAAGCCACAAATTCGTCGATTGTAAACAACTGATAATTTTCATTATTTCCCTGAATTTTCAGTTCTATACATGTACGCTCATATTTCTTCAGATAAATATAGTAAACTCCTGTAAAAATCCCTTCCACAGTATCCTCACACAAAATTCTTCGCACCAATTCTCACCACGTTCCCCTCTAATTCATTACGCCATAGTCAAATAAATTCATCTGCCGGTACACCATATTGTCACTGAATTTATAGTTATCCTTGTGATCTATGAGATTTCTGCCAATATATTCCTCATGAAACGGAAAGGAATACTTATTTTTGCCATTACAGGTAATGAAATACACCGCACGTTTCAACACCACACCTATCCTCTTTAAATCCTCAAAATCCAGATTACATTCTCTTCTGGCTGCCACAATTCTCCGAGCAGACTTTACTCCGATTCCCGGTACCCGCAAAAGAGTATAATAATCGGCTCTGTTAATTTCCACCGGAAATTTCTCTAAGTGCCTCAATGCCCAGTCACATTTCGGATCCATAAGTACATTGAAATTCTGCTGTTTTTCACTTAACAGCTCCTCTGCCTGAAACCCATAAAAACGCATCAGCCAGTCTGCCTGATACATTCTGTGTTCCCGCAGCAATGGTGGTCCTCCTGGCAGGGAAGGCAGAGAAACATCCTCATTTACCTTCACAAAGGCAGAATAAAACACTCTCTTTAAATCAAATTTTTGATAAAGGGATTGTGCCACCATTAACATCTGATAATCTGTCTCTCCGGATGCTCCCAGTATCATCTGGGTACTTTGCCCTGCCGGTACAAAGGAGGGAGCATGACGGTAAACCACCAGCTCATTTTTGTTTTCTGTGATTCCATTCTGAATCAGCCTCATAGGTGTAAGAATATTTTTGCGGCTCTTGTGAGGTGCCAGCTTCGCAAGACTTTCCGCAGTGGGAAGTTCTAAATTTACACTCATTCTGTCCACTAAATAGCCAGTTTTTTCAATTATGCGGCTGTCAGCTCCCGGAATGGCTTTCACATGAATATAGCCATTAAAATGGTACTCTGTCCGAAGCTTATAGATGGTCTGATAGATTAACTCCATGGTATAGTCAGGACTATATAAAATCCCGGAACTTAAAAATAAGCCTTCTATATAATTACGCTTATAAAAATTCATGGTAAGATAACATACTTCTTCCGGTGTAAAGGATGTCCGCTTTACATCATTGGAAGAACGGTTAATACAATATTTGCAGTCATAAATACATTCGTTGGTAAAGAGAATTTTCAGCAGAGAGATGCACCTGCCATCGGCAGAAAAGGAATGACAGATCCCTGCCTTCACACAATTTCCCAGACTGTCATCCTTGGTATTCTTTCTTTCATTACCGCTGGAGGTACATGCCACATCATACTTTGCAGCATCTGTCAAAATCTGCAGTTTCTCCATAATACTCATCTGGTTATCTGATATTCTCACTTCCATCCGCTCCGCCTCTTTCCGAACATTCGTTTGTTATATTCATACTAACATATGTTCGATTTTCTGTCAAGCGTTTCTATCAAATTCCGGATAAAGGAATCTCTTTTTTTCTTGCTCCACCTGATCCTCTTCAAAACTGCTCTTTTGTTTCTCTTTCTTTGCCTCTTGGTTGGTTTCCGGCAAGTTTCTATATTGGGCTGTACTTTGAAATTCTGTATAAGCCTTGCTGTATGCTGCCTGCAGCATTTCCTTGTCCGGATCATCCTTAGCAATTCCTCCCATGGCATTGGCAAATATCTGGGCAGCCTCTTCCTTGGATTTTGCAGATTTCAGCTGGTTTTCTAACTGTTGTCTCTGATTCTGTACCCGCATCACATGAGAATACATTTGTGGATAAAAACGTTTGATAAAACTCAACTCATCTCCTGTAAGCTTTACACCGCTTTTCAGTTTCCTCAAAATTTTCTGCAGCTCCTTGGCTTTATCTTCTTCGCTCATCTGACTCTCGTGAAAGCCATCCTGCACCCTGTCCCTGAATTTTTCAATATATTCCTCCATAGTAGTGATTTTTTCCATATTTTGTTTCACAAACATAAAAACCTCCCCTGACGTTCTTTTTTACGTAACTATTCAGTACCTTCATAGTTACAAGCAAAGAACCATGCAAAATTGCCTA
>CAMWHJ010000107.1 GCA_947174015.1 uncultured Lachnospiraceae bacterium
ACAATTTTGCATGGTTCTTTGCTCGTAACTATGAAGGTACTGAATAGTTACAATTAGGGAACAATAGGACTTAGTCAGTGTTGACAAAGCAGGGAAAGACCGATAGAATAAATGGGAAAAGCTAGAAAACAAGACGAAAATTCGTAAGAAAAGGAGAAACATATGAAGGTTGAGTTTGATGTAAAGATGACAGAAAAGATTATGTACAACTTTCTGCTCCATCATGCTTACAGCAGTATTACCGTAATTGTGGGGAATATTTTTGGTATTCTGGTGGCTGCTTTAGGTGTCAATATGTGGACAACAGATCCGGGAAAGGCAATCATGTATATCATATTAGGGATTTTGATGATAGGCTACACACCATGTTCCCTGCACTTTAATGCCAAGAAGCAGATTATGGCAAGTGAGGTGTTTCAAAAGCCCATTACCTACACCATAAGTGAACAAGGGCTCAGTTCGTCTCAGAACGGAGTCACCACAGAGGCAGACTGGGATACAATGATGAAAGTAACCTCTACTGCAAAGAGTATTATTATATACACTGGAAAAAACAAGGCAACCATTTTGCCGAAGGAGTCCATGGGGGATAAGTATGAGACTGTTGTAGAAATGATCTCTACTCATGTACCTGCCAAAAAAGTAAAGATTAGAAGTTAAAAGGTAAAATAAGAAATGAAAGTAATAGAGACATATAATGAAGAGGAAACCAGACATTTCGGCAGAGAGCTGGGAAAAAGAATTCAGCCCCAGGCGATATGTACCTTAAATGGAGATTTAGGTGTAGGAAAAACCGTGTTTACCCAGGGCTTTGCAGAGGGACTGGGGATAACCCAGCCGGTAAACAGTCCTACGTTTACTATTGTACAGATATATGAAGAGGGAAGAATGCCCTTTTATCATTTTGATGTGTACCGCATCGGTGATGTGGAGGAAATGGAGGAAATCGGCTATGAGGATTACTTCTATGGGCAGGGGGTCTGTCTGATTGAGTGGGCACAGCTTATTGAGGAGATACTGCCTTCCGAACTGGTGGACATTACCATAGAAAAAAATTTAGAAAAAGGTTTTGATTACCGAAAAATCACCTTAAAAGGAGAAGCATATGAAGATATTAGCATTGGATAGTTCCGGCTTGACTGCCTCCATTGCTGTGGTGGACAATGATATCATGGTGGCAGAATATACCATTAATTACAAGAAAACTCATTCCCAGACATTGCTGCCTATGCTGGAACGTATGGCAGCGGAAATAGAATTGGATTTAAATACGTTGGATTATATTGCAGTGGCAGCAGGTCCCGGCTCCTTTACCGGACTGCGTATTGGTTCAGCCACCGCAAAGGGATTGGGTCTTGCCTTGAAAAAGCCCCTGGTTCATATTCCCACAGTAGATGCTCTGGCATACAATTTCTGTGGTACGGACAAGATGATCTGCCCAATGATGGATGCCAGAAAGAGTCAAGTTTATACAGGTATCTATCAGTTTCAAGAGAATCACCTGCATATCATAGAACCGCAGTGTGCTGTGGCAGTGGAAGAGCTCCTTGCAAAACTAAATGGATTTTTAAATGAGAAAAAAGAGGTGATCTTTTTGGGTGATGGTGTGTCAGTGTATCTGGATAAAATTAAACAGCTTTGCCAGCTGCCTTACAGCCTGGCTTTGGCACATATGAGCCGTCAGAGAGCCGGAGCAGTGGCAATGCTTGCAAAGGAGTATATAGAGATGGGCAGGGTGGAGACGGCAGCAGAGCATGTACCGGATTATCTGCGACTGTCTCAGGCTGAGCGGGAACGGTTAGCAAAAGGACTGAGTATATAAGATGGAGTTAAGGAGAATGCAGCCAGAGGATGTGAAGCAGGTGGCTTTGATAGAATCTCAAACCTTTTCCATACCTTGGTCAGAAGAAGCTTTTTTTGATTCCCTTGCTTTACCCCATACGATTTTTGTGGTGGCGGAAGAGCAGGGAGAAATTGCAGGGTACTGCGGAATGTACACAAGCTTTCAGGAAGGTGAGATTGTGAATGTGGCGGTGGCAGAAAAGTATCGCCGTCAGGGGGTGGCCGGCAGGATGCTGGAGTTTCTGTTTTTTGAGGGCCTAAAAAAAGAAGTTAGCAGCTTTTTTTTGGAGGTACGGGAAAGCAATACGGCTGCCATTGGTCTGTATGAGTGTTTTGGTTTCCGACAAATTGGACTTCGAAAGAACTTTTATGAAAAGCCAAGAGAACATGCCCTTATTATGTGGAAAGAATAGTCAATTTCAACTATTCTTTCCACTTTTTTTTTGATAAAAAATACGGTATAATCCAAGGAAAGTGAAGTTGTGAGTAACTGCATGGATTTTGTCATGTAACTGTGAAAGTATAAAGCAGTTACGGATGTGAGAAAAGGAGGAGCCCCTTTGAAGAAATATTATGAAAAAAACTTGGTAAATATCTGGTGTAATTGTTGTGGAAAAGAATTAAAATTAGAAAATGAGATTGTAAAAGAAGGAGTTTTTTCAGGAGATATCAATTGGAGCTTCTTTTCAGGGAAAGATGGCGAGCATCACAGTTTTGATTTGTGTGAGAACTGTTATGACCGGATTGTAAAGGAATTTAAGCTCCCGGTAAGTGTGCGGGAGAATACGGAATTAGTATAAGGGAAAGAGATTTTAACGGTTTCTTGTATCTTGTTCTCAATTATGATATAATAAAAATAGTATGAGGGTCAAAAGGTATGGTGCCCCTCATTTGCTTAGCTCTGAACAGTTAGAAAATATTATATCAACAAATAATACCAGTTTTATTTGAGATAAGTAAGACAGAAAGAGGACATAGAATGTTAGACGTATGTTTATTAGGTTGTGGGGGAATGATGCCTTTGCCATATCGCTGGCTTACCTCGCTGATGATGCGTTATAATGGTTCCAGTATTTTAATAGATTGTGGTGAGGGGACCCAGATTGCCATTCGAGAAAAGGGATGGAGTTTTAAGCCCATAGATGTGGTGTGCTTTACCCATTATCATGGAGATCATATCAGTGGTCTGCCGGGACTTTTGCTTACCATGGGAAATGCAGAACGTCATGAGCCATTGACCCTGATTGGTCCTAAGGGGTTAGAACGGGTGGTAAATGCACTGCGGGTGATTGCACCGGAGCTTCCCTTTGAGTTAAAATTTATAGAGATTTCTGCCAATGAAGAAACTTTTGCGTTTGAAGGCTACCGACTGAAAGCCTTTAAAGTCAATCACAATATTTTGTGCTATGGCTACACCATGGAAATTGACCGGGCAGGCAGATTTGACCCGGTGAAAGCACAAGAACTGCAAATTCCCAAGAATTATTGGGGCAGGCTGCAAAAGGGAGAATGCATTGTGGATGGGGAACAAAGATTTACACCGGATATGGTGCTGGGACCAAAGAGAAAAGGGATTAAACTGACCTATTGTACAGATACCAGACCGGCACCTTCTATTGCAGAAAATGCCAAAGGTGCAGATCTGTTTATCTGTGAAGGCATGTATGGTGAGAAGGATAAGCTGTCAAAGGCAAAGGAATATAAGCATATGACCTTTTATGAGGCAGCAGAGCTTGCCAAGACGGCGCAGGTAAAGGAAATGTGGCTGACACATTACAGTCCATCCTTAAATTATCCGGAAGAATTCATGGCAGAGGTGGAAAAGATTTTTCCCAATGCCAAGGCTGGAAAGGATGGAAAAACAGTAGAGTTACAGTTTGAACAGGGGGAATAGGCATGAATACAAAGACCATAAAAACACTGATTGTAGGTATTGTTCTGCTGGCACTGATTGTGGGGTACTATTTTTATCTGTCAGGAAGAAACCGCAAAACAGCACAGGATGAAATTATGGAGACTTCCCTGACAGAAGATGTACTGGCAAGAGATTTAGAAAAATCTTATCCGGCAACGCCCAGAGAAGTGATGCGCTACTACAATGAGATTCAGGAATGTTATTATAATGAAGGAAATGACAAGGCTACCATCAAAGCTTTAATGAAAAAGTCAAGAGAACTGTTTGATGAAGAACTTTTGGAGGAGAATCCGGAGGAGCAGCATTTTGAGGATCTCATGAAGGAAGTGGAAAATTTTCAGAAGAATGAGCGTGATATCTTTGCATGGAGTACGGATTCTGTGGATGAAGTACAATACAATACCATGGATGAAAGAGAATGGGCGAGCATACATTCCTATTATACTCTGCGTACCAAAGGCTTGCAGACAAAAACCACAGAACTGTTCTTGATGCGCAAGTCAGAGGACGGAAAGTGGAAAATTTACGGTTGGGATTTGGAAACCTCAAACAACAAATAATGTTTTGGATACATACAGCCAATTCTTTTTAGAATTGGCTTATTGTAAATCGGGGTCATAACGGAAAAAAGGAAAGGAAAGTGTAACTGCAAAGGTAGGAAACAGTTACAAAAAAAGCGATGGAAGAAAATAAATTAATATTAGCAATCGAGAGTTCCTGTGATGAAACAGCGGCAGCAGTAGTAAGAAATGGAAGAGAAGTATTATCCAATGTGATATCTTCCCAGATTGATTTACACAAGCTCTATGGGGGAGTGGTACCAGAGATTGCTTCCAGAAAGCATATTGAGAGAATCAATCAGGTAATTGAAGAGGCTTTGGAGGAGGGAGAAAAGACCTTAGAGGAAATGGATGCCATTGCCGTTACTTATGGTCCGGGACTGGTGGGTGCTCTTTTGGTAGGTGTGGCAGAGGCAAAAGCCATTGCGTTTGCCACGAAAAAGCCATTGATAGGAGTCCACCATATTGAGGGGCATATTTCTGCCAACTATATTGAAAACAAGAAGTTAGAACCGCCTTTTATCTGTCTTGTGGTGTCGGGAGGCCACACCCATTTGGTGCGTGTAGCTGATTACGGTACCTATGAAATTCTGGGGAAAACAAGGGATGATGCGGCAGGAGAGGCATTTGATAAGGTGGCAAGGGCCATTGGACTGGGTTATCCCGGAGGACCGAAAATTGACAAATTGTCCAAAGAGGGAAATGAAAAGGCAATTCCCTTTCCCAAGGCTAAGGTCAATGGAAGTCCCTATGATTTTAGCTTTAGCGGATTAAAGTCAGCCGTCTTAAATTATATTAATTCCTGTGAAATGAAAGGCGAAAAAATCAATGAGGCAGATATTGCGGCTTCTTTCCAGAAAGCAGTGATTGATGTGCTGGTGGAACATGCCATGATGGCAGTGAGAGATTTTGGAAGTGATAAGCTTGCCATTGCCGGAGGTGTAGCATCTAATTCCGGTTTGCGGACTGCCATGGAACAGGCGTGCGTGGAAAATGGAATTGAGTTTTATCATCCATCGCCTATATTCTGTACAGATAATGCAGCAATGATTGGGGCAGCGGCATACTATGAAATGAAAAAGGGTGTATTGCATGGCTGGGATTTGAATGCAGTGCCCAATCTAAAATTGGGAGAGAGGTAAAAGGTTATGGGTTTTGCAGAGGGAAAAAACTGCTGTGCCATTGTGTTGGCGGCAGGAGTAGGAAAGCGGATGAACAGCCATACACCGAAACAGTTTATGCTCTTGGAAGACAAGCCTTTGCTGTATTATTCACTAAAAACTTTTCAGGATAGTTTTATAGAAAAGATAATTTTGGTAACAGGGGCAGAAGAAATTGAGTATTGTCAGGAGCATATTGTGGATTGTTATGAATTTAACAAAGTTCAGGCTGTGGTGGCGGGTGGGAAGGAACGCTATCATTCTGTATATGAGGGATTGAAAGCAGCCGAAGGCTGTGATTATGTGTTTATACATGATGGAGCCAGACCCTTTGTAAATCATGAGATGTTAAAACGGGCATATGAGGCTGTGGAAAAGACAGGTGCCTGCGTGGTTGGTGTTAAGGCAAAGGATACCATTAAGGTGGCAGATGATCAGAACTTTGTGGTGGAAACACCAAACAGAAATTATCTCTGGCAGGTACAGACACCACAGGTGTTTGAATATTCGGTCATTAAACAGGCTCATGAAATGGTGATGGATCGAACCGATATTGTGATAACGGATGATGCTTTTGTGTATGAATGTGCTTTTGGAAAGCCGGTAAAACTGGTGGAGGGGGATTATAGGAATATTAAGATTACCACACCGGAGGACATGCTGGTGGCAAAAGCATTTTTGCAGGGGATGAAAAGGGATTAGAAGCTTTGGAGGTGGGCAATGAAGCTGAAAAATGTTTTAATCGTTACAGAAGATATCGAACGCTCTAAGAAGTTTTACAAGGATTTATTTGGTTTTGAGGTTGTCTTGGACAATGAAGGGAATGTTATTTTAACAGAGGGGCTGGTACTGCAGGATAAAAAGATATGGAAATCCTTTATCCACAGGGAAGTGATTGGTGAAAATAATGCATCCGAATTGTATTTTGAAGAGAGAAATATAGAGGAATTTCTTAAAAAATTAGATGCTTATGAAATGCCTATTGTCTATGTAAACAGATGGATAGAACATGCTTGGGGACAAAAAGTTGTGCGATTTTATGACCCGGATGGTAATTTAATTGAGGTTGGGACTCCTATGGAACTGTGGGGTGGATGATAGGATTTTAAGGGTGTCACGGACTTATTGGGGCAGGATTCAGAACTATTGCAAATTTATAGAATGTATGTGGAAATGCGGTGATGCAGACCTGGTCAATGTGGTTGATGTTGAGGCGATAGATAGTAATCATGTTTCACTGTAGAATTGGAAGGGAGATTATTTTATGGAGCAGTTGGAATACATAAAATGTTATTGGAACTATATAGATGATGAAACTCCTATTGTGATTTTCTATGAGATAGATTTGGAAAATGAGAGATACGCAACCAGAATGATTGAGGTATTTTCTGACAGAAAGACCATCCCTGTTTTGGAAGACGGATTTGAATTTATCACAGAGACACCAGTTCCAACAATCGATGATATAAATAAAGAAGATGAATTTTTTGCTGAAATTATATCAAGAGAAGACTTTGAGGAGGCTTATCGTTGCAGTGTGTACTCGGGAAATGTTTGGTTTCCTAAAAAGATTCCAAATGTGTGAAGTTTTCATTTTCATGGTTTCAAACAATGAAAAATATCTTTATTTTGTGTTGGGGAGTTCTGTGTGAGAAGTTGGCAAAAAACTAAAATTAGGTATTGACATGTGAAAAATAAAGTGGTAATATATACAAGTCGCTAAGACGAGGAGAGGTGTCCGAGTGGTTTAAGGAGCTGGTCTTGAAAACCAGTGATTCCGAAAGGGACCGTGGGTTCGAATCCCACCTTCTCCGTTTATATAGACAAGTCTGTATGATTTAATTACATAAGATAAATTTACAATCGTTCATTTTGGAGAAGTACCCAAGAGGCCGAAGGGGCTCCCCTGGAAAGGGAGTAGGTCGTTAATAGCGGCGCGAGGGTTCAAATCCCTCCTTCTCCGCTTAGAAGTGATGAATGTCACTTCTATTTTTATGTTTTGAGAAAGTTGTAATATATCAGAAAATGAAAAAAAGTGGTTGACTTTAGAAAATTCATATGATATATTAATATTCACCGCTGAGAAAGCGGCAGCAAAAGCCTTGGATATAGAGGGGAATTCAGCATCGGTATAACCAAACCTTAGGATGAACTT
>CAMWHJ010000108.1 GCA_947174015.1 uncultured Lachnospiraceae bacterium
CAATTTTGCATGATTCTTTGCTTGTAACTATGAAGGTACTGAATAGTTACAAAAATAATAAGCTTACAGGCGTATGAAAGGCTTGGTGAATCATGGACCAGGAAAAAATAAAACAGGCAGTTACTCTTTTGTTGGAGGGCATTGGTGAAGATGTAACCAGAGAGGGGTTGCGGGAGACACCGGAACGAATTGCCAGAATGTATGAGGAAATCTTTGGCGGTCTTACGGAGGATGCACAGGATCATTTAAGTAAAACTTTTACTGTGGAGAACAATGAATTGGTGTTGGAAAAGGATATCACGTTCTATTCCACCTGTGAGCATCATCTGATGCCCTTTTACGGGCAGGCAATGATTGCTTATATACCGAACGGTAAAGTGGCAGGTTTAAGCAAGCTGGCACGAACGGTGGAAGTTTTTGCAAAACGTCCGCAGATTCAAGAAAAAATGACCGGGCAGATTGCAGATGCCATGATGGAATATCTGGAACCGCAAGGTGTCATGGTAGTCTTGGAGGCAGAGCATATGTGTATGACCATGCGGGGGGTGAAAAAGCCGGGCAGCAAAACAGTCACCATTGCTTTGCGAGGGGTGTTTCAAGAGGATGAAAGTTTACAGAATAGGTGCTTTCAAATGATGAAATTGTGAGAAACAGATTTGCAACCATTGCGGAGCAATCCCACTATATGTATTTGTATGTTTTTTGCATATACATTGATGATACGAAACAGTTACGAAACAGGTAACCTTCAGGAGACAAGGGTGCAGGAAAAAAGAAGGAAGGATAAAATGCAAACACACATCTTTTACCCTTTGTGTTTGCACCTCAAATGAAAATGCAAGCATTTTCGCTTGAGGCTTGGTGCAAATCATGGAACGAGTGAATAAAATTTTAGCACATGAGCTTTTTAGAAAATACTATAAGAAAATAGAAAAATGTGAGAAAAAGCGGGAATTTTGCCGTCACAATATGGTACATTTTCTGGATGTGGCCAGGATTGCCTATCTCTATAATTTAGAGGAAAATTTGGGAATTGAAAAAGAATTGATTTATGGGGCAGCCATGCTTCATGATATTGGAAGATTTAAACAATATCAGGACAAAACTCCACATGAAAAAGCAAGCTTACAATACGCACCAAAAATATTGGAGGACTGTGGTTTTACTGCCCAAGAGATAGAACTTATCTGTGATGCCATTGGCAATCACAGAAATAAAGAGATAGCCCAAGAACATAGTTTTCGTGGTATTTTTTATCGGGCAGACAAGGCATCCCGTGCCTGCTTTGCCTGTAAAAAGGAAGCGAAATGCGACTGGAAAAATAAGAAGAAAAACAAAACATTACAAATATAGCCCGCAGGGCCGATTGGAGGGACTTCATATGAAAATAGGAAAGAGAGAGTTTGCCTTTGGCAATCATACTTATGTAATGGGAATTTTAAATGTAACACCGGATTCCTTCTCAGATGGCGGAAAGTATAATTCAGTTGAGGCAGCGTTAAAGCAGGCAGAACAGATGATTGAGGAGGGAGCAGATATCATTGATATCGGAGGAGAATCCACCAGACCGGGTTATACACAGGTCAGTGAACAGGATGAGATTTCAAGAGTGGTGCCTGCCATAGAGGCGGTGAAATCCCGCTTTGATATTCCCATTTCCGTGGATACCTATAAGGGTAATGTGGCGAAAGCAGCCATTTCTGCAGGAGCAGATTTTATCAATGATATCTGGGGCTTAAGGTATGATGATATTATGGCAGGAGTGATTGCAGGAAGTGGTCTGCCATGCTGTTTGATGCACAATCGGAAAGAGCCGGATTACAAAGATTTTATGCAGGATATGATGAGTGATCTGTATGAGACGGTACAGGCAGCAGAGAAAGCAGGTATCGCAGATGATAAGATTATCATTGATCCGGGTGTGGGTTTTGGAAAAACCTATGAAAATAATTTGGAGGCAATCAATAAGTTAGAGCAGCTTCACGCACTGGGATATCCCATTTTGCTTGGCACTTCCAGAAAGTCTGTCATTGGGCTGACTCTTGAATTACCGGTAACGGAGCGAATGGAGGGAACACTGGTGACAACAGTTCTGGGGGTTATGAAGAAGTGTGCCTTTGTACGTGTCCATGATGTGAAAGAGAATAAGCGGGCCATTGCCATGACAGAGGCGATTTTAGGCAGAGATAAGTAGAGTTCAAAGAAACCATAGAAAGAAAAGCATGAAACATTGCTGACATATCAGCATGACCGTGGGAATTTCAAAGAATCATAGGAGGAAACAAAAATGTTAGATATTGATAGATTATACAAAGATGCAGAAGAAGGGGTACTTCCTGCGTTAAAGCTTTTAGGGGATCTTTATTTAGATGGCTATGAGGAAAATGATATTGAGCCGGATCTTCACAAAGCACTGGAGTATTACAATAAGGCTTGTGAAGGCGGTATGGAAGATGCCATGATGGAACTTGGTTATCTGTATTGTTCCGGAGAATATATGGAGCCGGATTATGTCAAAGGAATTGCTTATTATAAGCAGGCAGCCGATCTTGGGAATACCACTGCCCTTGGAAATCTTGGCATGTCATATTGCAAAGGCTATGGTGTGGAAAAAGATGAACAGAAAGGATTTTCCTATTTCTTAAAGGCTGCTGAGGGAGGTCATCCCAATGCTATGACACAGGTTGCCGAAATGTATGAAAGGGGCTATGGTGTAGAACGGGATGAAGAAAAGGCAGCATATTGGTACCAAAGAGCAGAAGAACAAGAGGAGCTGGATAAAAAGGCACAGGAAGCAGAGGCGGCTTCGGAGGACTCTTTTCAGGACTGTTTTAAAGAAAATCTTGATTTTTTAAGTGAAGATACTCTGGATGCAGAGTTTGTAAAATCTGTTTTTCAAGAGAGCGAGAATCTGCGGCAGTACATAATGGGGAAATGCGAATTTCAGACCGGTAAAATTATCACAGCAGATCCGCTGTGCTACTTACAGAACCCAGAGGATGTTTCTGTAAAAGAGAAGAGCATTGCACCGGGAACCTATCCGGTTCAGTTGTCTGTTATGGATTCAAATATGGCAGGTTTAAGGATTGTGGGAGCAAAATTGAAGATCAGTGACCAGGAAGCGGTAAATTATGAACCTGCAAAATGCATGAACATCAATTTTGCAGGCTACCCGGTGGAATGCGGCATGGGCTGTTTTTGTGATGAGCAGGCAGCAAAGAGTTATTGGAAATTCTTATCAGGATGGTATGCAGAACATGAGGATGGGAATATTTATGATGACTATTTTGAAGAACTTTTTGCACAAAGTTACAGAGAGGTGCCGGATTATCAGCGTCCCGGCGGAGATTTGCTTCTGTGGAGCAATCCCCTTGATGGTTCACAGATAGCAATGTTTGCCACAGGACTGGGAGATGGGTTATATAGCGATTATTGGGGATTGGATGCAGAGGGTGAGATATGTGAATTGGTGATCATATTTATGAATCCGGAGCTTTTTTAAAGAGAATCAAAAAAGTGTATATATACAAAAGTATATGTTTTCTGCGTGATGCGAAAAAAGAAGCCAGAGTCTATCAAAGACAGGAATCGGAGGTTAGTTCATGGACAAGATTAGAATCAAGGATTTGGAAGTATACTGCAATCATGGAGTGTACAAGGAGGAAAACGTGCTGGGACAGAAGTTTCTGGTATCAGCCACATTGTATACAGATACCAGAATGGCAGGTATCACAGATAATCTGAATAAATCCATTGATTATGGAAAAATCTGCCATAGCATTACAGAGTTTCTAAAGGAAAATACCTACCAGCTCATTGAGACGGCGGCGGAGCAGCTGGCAAAATATCTGCTGCTGTCTGTGAAAAATCTGGATAAGCTTACTTTAGAAATCAAAAAGCCATGGGCACCCATTGGTTTACCGGTGAATACCGTTTCCGTAGAGATTACCAGACAGTGGCATACGGCATATATCGCTTTGGGCTCCAATCTGGGAGATAAGGAAGAGTATCTTAATCATGCCATTGAATCGCTGGATCAGCAGGAGGACTGCGAGGTGGTAAAAAGTTCTGATTTGATTGTCACCGAACCCTACGGCATGGTGGAACAGGATGAATTTTTAAATGGATGTCTGGAACTTCGCACTCTTCTGTATCCCATGGAATTACTAAAGCTTCTCCATAAGCTGGAAAAGGAGGCACAACGTCAGCGGACCATCCACTGGGGACCTAGAACCTTGGACTTGGATATTATTTTCTATGATGATTTGATTTTAAATACAGAAAAACTCACCATTCCTCACAGTGATATGCACAACAGGGATTTTGTCTTAAAGCCTCTGGCACAAATTGCCGGGGGAAAGCGCCACCCGGTATCGGGAAAGACAGTGCAGGAAATGCTTCAGGAACTTGTATAGAAATATTGGGGGAAATTGTAAAAAAGCAAGGCATTTGAATTTTTAAGTGCCTTGTTTTTTTGATGCATTCTTTAGGTTATCTTAAGGTTAGATTTACCTTCTTTTTAGGGTGTTCTTGTAAAATAGCCATATAAAAACAGATGGAGGAAAAATTATGTTAAGCTGTAAAGATCTTACAAAACAATACAATGGAATCACCGTAGTGGATCATCTCACATTTCAGATAAAAAAAGGAGAGGTATTTGCACTGCTGGGTACCAATGGGGCAGGCAAAACCACCACCATTAAAATGATACTGGAGCTTGTGGAAAAGAATGGGGGGCAGATAGAAAAATATGGAGAATATACCATAGGGTACTCACCAGAAACACCCTATTTCCCTCCGTTTTTAACTGCAAGGGAGGTGCTTTCCTATTATGGCAGAATACAAGGGTTAGATAAGAGGGATCTAAAGAAGGATATTGCCACTTTGCTGCAACTGGTGGGGTTGGAGGATAACCGTACCAAGGTGAAGGTTTATTCCAAGGGAATGCTGCAGCGTCTGGCACTGGCACAGGCACTGCTTGGGGATCCAATGCTTTTGCTATTAGATGAACCTACTGCCGGATTGGATGCATTGGGCAGAGTGGAAATGATAGAGTTAATTGGAAAATTAAAGAGCCAAGGCAAAACCATTATTATCAATTCACATATTTTAAATGACATGGAGCGTGTCTGTGATGGCGGAATTATCATCAAGAAAGGAAAGATACTTTACACATGGGAGAAAAACGCAGATCATCATGGAAAATCGCTAGAGGAAATTTTCGTGGAGACGGTAAAGAATTAAAGACTGTACCGTCTGCGAAAAGCCAAATGAAACAAAAGCCTGTAACTGTGAAAATATGGAGCAGTTAAAAAGTGTAACGGTTAGTTATCCAAACTGTTACAAAAAAGCGAAAATGGAGGAGAAAAAATGATAAAAGTAATTGCAGAAAATGCATTAAAAGAGAGATTGCGGAGGAAAGAGTTATATATCGTAGCTGTTTTGGGATTCTTGTGTGTGGTGATATTTTCCTGCTGTGGCGGTACGATTACCGTAGATGGTGAACTTCTCACTGGTTTTAAAAATCTGGCACCAGTGATGCTGACCATAATTCATGCGATTAGCGGTGCACTGGCAATCGCTTTGAGTCTACATACCATTCCTAATGAGTATGAACGAAAAACCAGTCATTTGATTTGGATTCGGGGTGTGGCACAATGGAAGTATCACGCTGCCTTGACTCTGGCCAATGTAATCAGCAGTTTGTTTGCTGCACTTATCATGTATGGGGGAGTTATCCTGTTTGCCCTGATAAAAGGGGATTCCGTGAATATATTGCGTTTTTTGCCAGCGTATTTTCTTATGGCATTGAGCATCGCCATTATAAGCATCTTTACCAGTTTGTTGAGTATTCAACTGCCTGCCATGGCGGCAGGGCTTATTGCCTGTGCCTGTTATCTCTTAGGGATTCTTCATGGTGTACTGGATATTGTGAGAAATATAGTGGGAGGATTTTCTGGTCAGCTTTTATCCGTTCTTTTAAAGATTCTTCCGGATTTAAATGGTATGCAGCAGCAGGCATGGCACATGGCAGCAGGAGAACCAGTGGATTTCCATACGGTATTCAAGGGTTTGCTGTTATTGTATGTGCTCACAATATTTTACTTTATTTTCAAGAAAAAAGAGGCATAGAATACAGTGGAAAGGAGATATCGGAACATGAAGAAAAAAACAGGATATATATTGGCATATGTGATAATTGGAGTGTTACTTGTGATTATGGTATTGGCAACAGGCAGCTACGGCTTGAGCAAGGAAAACCTCAGCATATATGGGCAGGCATTGGAGCTGGAGTCTCAAATGGCAGAAAAGACCTTTTTAGATTATCGAATAACTCAATTTCCCATTGCTTTCTTTGATGGTGATTACGATTATGTAATTACCAAGGAGAAAGAAGAACTGCAGGTCAAAAAGAGAAAGCCTGTAATGCAAACTTTTGTAGGAACAGCATATTGGGTGGAGGATCACTATGAGATATTAATGCCCACCATTGAGAAATTCAGCAGTATGATTGATATGCTGTATTCAGCCGATAATTTATCAAATATCTCACAGGAAGAAAGTGCCTTGGATGAGACAACATATGGTTCCAAAGAGCAGATAGCCACCATATATCATGAGGGCTTTCATGCTTACCAGTTTAGTAACTATGAAGAACAGATTTCTGCACAGCTAAAAGGACATACCTTTGATGACGAGCATTTTGGAGAAGCTCTTATTGTGGAGAAAATTGACAATGATGAGGAGCAGACAAGGCTGTATCATCAGGAACTTGTGCTGTTGAAAAAGATGGTGAACAGTGATAATATAGAAGAGATAAAAGAGCTTTTGAAAGAATATCTGAAAAAGGATGAAGTGCGCAGGCAGAAACTTACAGAGGAGACATTGATTCTGGAAAATTACTATGAACTTGTGGAGGGCAGTGCCTACTATGTGGAGAGCATAGCCTATGAGCAGGTGTATGATAATGAAAAGCTGCAAAACACTTATATAGAGCCTATGGATGTATTCAGCAAGGGAAGTCACAAGTATTATAACATGGGTATGGCAAAGTGCAGAATTTTAGACAAGCTGGATCCGGAATGGAAAAATCAGTTTGACTTTTCTATGGGTCTTACCGAGAAACTTACAGAGTATGTAAGATAGAAAGTATGTAACTGTTCAGTAGGTCTGTGCATTTACTGCACAGACCGTAAGAAAAAGTG
>CAMWHJ010000109.1 GCA_947174015.1 uncultured Lachnospiraceae bacterium
ACAAGCAAAGAACCATGCAAAATTGCCTACGGCAATGGTTCTTTGCCTGTTATAATCGTATGGGATATTTCTCCGTTTAGAGGGTACAAACCTTAACAAAAGGAGATGCAAGACACCCCCTCTTGTCACAATACTATTTCTTTCGCTCTTTCTTCAACCCTTCTTTAAATATTTTTGTAACAGCAGCTTTCCCTTCCTCTGAATACAAATCTTCGTTCTTCATTTCTCCCTTATATACTAATTCCATAACCTTAATATATGCCTCGCCAAGGGCTGTTGTAAGAAGGCTTGCTGTCGCTGCTGAAATCGCACCGCCAACTCCTGTACCTACTCCCGGTATCAATTTAAACAAATTGGATACAATGGTTTTTCCAAGTACCGTTGTTCCTGCTGTTCCAATTGTGGAGGAAACAAATCCCGTAATAAGACTTTTGTTGACTTCCATTCCAAAGATCGTCGTAATTGATGCTATCATAGCAACCTGAGTCGGAATCAGGATGGCGGCATCCGAAAAAGGGATCGGTGCAAATCCCTCACCAAAAGCTGCTGCTACCGCTGTTGCCACGGCAGCTTGAGAATATTTTTTTTTAGCTTCCAAAGATACCTTCTGTAGATTCTGCAATGTATCTTGAAGTTCATCTGGAAGTGATTCACTCATGATATCTATAAGCGTGTCCAAACCATAAGCCTTTGCAACATACTCTTCATCGAAATCCATATCTTGAGCAAGGACAGGTACCACTTTTACAATATCAAGATTTTCTTTCTCAACAAGGCTCTTCATTTCCTGTGCTTTCTTCTTAGGACAAGATTGTGTAAGCACTACAATAATGGGAACTTGCGTGGTCTTATTGCGTTCAGTCAGTTCTTTCAGCCACTGAATTTCGGTTTCATCGAAGGTTCTATTTCCTCCCACATTGATACAATACCAAATACAGTGAATTGCATCATTAATATCCTTTGACAGAAAACCTTTGTTGATCAATTCTATAATTTCATCTTTTACCTTTGTCTGCTGGCCTTTTGAAAGTTCGAAACCGGGAGTATCATATATCGCCATTGGATAGTCCTTTTTCTCTATCTTTCTAATTTCATCTGTAACAGGTCTTCCAAGTCCTGTTTCTGCAAAATTTCCCCGAAACAAACTATTGATGAGTGTACTTTTTCCAACACCCGACTTTCCCACAACGATAATATTTAATTTTCTCAAATTGCGTAATCTTTCATTGATTGCATCTATACACTTCTGTGCAATCTCATCTGTATTCATCTCCATAAGCATCCCTTCTATTTTTCATCTGTTTTCCTCACAGTTTTAAAACCCCAATCTTCTTCATTTTTTTATCTTCAGACTCGCTTTATAAATCTTATTCGTAATCATTTTTGACAGTTTGGGAACCAGAAGACAGGCAAAAGCAAAAACTATTATACTTCCAACTGTGTAACACACTACTTTCTTTGTTTTCATATCGTAACCTCCTTGCTAAAAACCAAATTCTTGTTTTCTCTTTGGGATATTATTTACCTTTATTTCAAATCTCATCAATAAGAAAAATTACTTGCCTGCTATCGAATCTGTCCCTGTCCATAGATCACATATTTGTAGGAAGTCAGTGCCTTTAATCCCATAGGTCCTCTGGCATGGAGCTTTTGGGTGCTGATACCGATTTCTGCACCAAAACCAAATTCAAAGCCATCCGTAAAACGAGTGGAGGCATTTACATAAACCGCTGCTGCATCAATTTCATTTAAAAATTTCTCTGCTGTTTCTGAATTGTTGGTAATAATGGCTTCTGAATGTTTGGTATTGTATTGGTTAATATGGGCAATGGCCTCTTCCACATTTCCTACGGTTTTCATAGAAATAATATAGTCCAAGTACTCTGTTCCCCAGTCCTCTTCTGTTGCAGGAGTAATATCCTTTAGAATTTCACATACTTTTTCATCCCCGCGCATTTCCACCTGATGCTTTTTCAGCTCCTCTGCCAGTTTTGGCAGCAGTTGACCCTTAACTGCCTCATGCACCACAAGGGATTCACAGGCATTGCACACACCGATTCTCTGAGTCTTGGCATTGATAATAATGGGAATTGCCATCTCAATATCAGCATCTTTGTCAATGTAAATGTGACAATTTCCGGTACCCGTCTCAATGACCGGAATCGTGGCATTTTCCACTACGGTACGAATCAAGCCTGCACCGCCTCTTGGGATCAGAACATCCACATAGGTATTCAGCTTCATAAATTCTTTCGTAACTTCTCTGTCGTTATCTGTAATCAGTTGAATGGCATCCTTGGAAATCCCTTGACTTTCTAAGGTGGTACGAATGGATTCCGTAATGCTTAAATTGGAGTTTATGGCATCTTTGCCCCCCTTTAAAATCACCACATTTCCCGTTTTAAAGCAAAGTCCAAAGGCATCTGCCGTTACATTTGGACGTGCCTCATAGATGATTCCTATGACCCCTAATGGAACACGCTTCTGAATTACCTTTAAGCCATTGGGACGCTGAAAGGTCTCCAGAACCTCTCCAATGGGATCTTTTAGTTCTGCCACTTGGCATAAACCTTCTGCCATAGCTTCGATTCGCTCTTTTGTCAGAAGAAGCCGGTCTAATAAGCCTGCTGCCATATTGTTTGCTTTTCCATTGTCCATATCTTTATCATTGGCTGCTAAAATCTTATCCGTGTCACGGATTAAACCTTCCGCCACTGCCCTTAAGGCTGCATTTTTTTCCGCTGTGGCAAGCTTGATGAGCTTTGCCTCTGCCGCTTTAGCGGACTTGCCCAGTTGTTCTAACATTTCATTCATGGTTTGTTTCCTGCAAAATATTTGATTTCCTGTTTTGCACCATCCCGTACCTATACAAAACAGTTACCATCTATTTCGCTTTTCCTTTCTGCTGTCAGCAATTTTACTTTCAATTAATTTTTCATATTCTTTGAATACAAGAATCGTTTTAATATCATGCCATTTTCTCGTCTCAATTTCACTTTTTAAAACTTCTCTGCTATCTCTCCTTGCTTTTTATAGATAGAATTAGCCGGAATCACCCCCCGCACACAAGAGGTGGGATATATATTACTGTTTTTCCCAATGACCGTTCCCGGATTCAGAACACTGTTGCAACCCACCTCAACTTCATCGCCCAGCATTGCACCAAATTTCTTTAATCCCGTTTCGTATTCCTTCTCTTTATCCTTAACCACCACTAAGGTCTTATCTGACTTCACGTTAGATGTAATAGAACCTGCACCCATGTGAGACTTAAAACCCAAGATAGAGTCTCCCACATAATTGTAATGGGGTACCTGAACCCGGTTAAACAGAATGACATTCTTTAATTCTGTGGAATTTCCCACGACGGCATTTTCACCTACAATGGCATTCCCACGAAGAAAGGCACAGTGTCTGATTTCAGCACCCTTGCAGATAATCACATTTTCACCGATATAAGCCGTGGGTGCCACCACAGCCTCCTTGGAAATCCAGATATTCTCACCACGCTTTTCATATTCTTCTTCGCTTAAGGTAGAAGCCAGTTCTTTGATATAATCACCGATCCCTCCAAGTGCTTCCCACGGATATGTGAACCTTTCCAGATACGCTGCTGCGATCGTCTCTTTTAAATTATACATGTTCTGAATTGTGATATTTTCCATTTTTTATTCCTCATTTCTTATGATTTATGTATCTGTTTTGTGTATATTGCAGGCATTGGCAACGTTCCAAAATACTTCCCTCTACTTTTTATAATACTGTGCTGCATAATCAAAGGCTCCCCGCAGGCTGCCCTGATTATTCAATCCAATCACACCATTGGTTCTGCTGATAATAAAATGAGACAGCTTTGTCATATATTCCTCCGGTGTAATGGTACCCTCTGCCACATAATTCAATCCCTTTTCCCAACTGGCAGTAAGTTCCGGATTCAGCAGAGATTTAATAGAAGCATTCACCACATCAAATATCATTTCCCCCAGCAGGGTCGGAGTAATCACCTGTGTTTTTTTATTTAATGACAGATATTTGTTGTTCACCAGCTTTTTCAAAATTTCTGCTCTTGTGGCACTGGTGCCGATACCGCTGCCTTTTATCTGTGCTCTCAGTTCTTCATCCTCAATAAGCTGACCGGCATTTTCCATGGCAAGTATCATAGAACCAGAATTATACCGTTTGGGCGGTGAAGTCTCCCCTTCCTTAATAAAGAAATCCTGAACCTTTAAATGCATACCTTTTTTCAGCTTCTGCACCATAGATAACAAAGAAGCATCTCTGCTCTGCACCTCCAGTTCATCCTCCTCTTTTTTCTCCTCATCTCCCTTTGCCTTCTCTTTGCCCTTCTCCTTTTTATCATATTCTAACACCTTCAAGTAACCCGGTTCCAGCAATACCTTAAAGTTGGCAAAAAAACTTTCTTTCTTAACCTTAAGGGTTAAGCCCACCTTCTGATACTCTGCCGCCGGCATAAAAATACAGATAAAACGCTTTACAATGGTCATGTAAACTCCATAGGCAGTTTTACTTAAGGTATTTAGATTATTTAACCCCTGACCGGTGGGGATGATGGCATAGTGATCGGTAATCTGCTTGTCATTGACATAGCGGGTTTTTGCTATCTGTTTATAACTGCCGCTGCCTGCAATTTCACTGACAAAGGGAGCTACAATGGAGAGGTTTCGAAGTCCATTTAAGTTCTTATGAATCTCCTTCGCCACTGCAGTGGATAACACTCTGGCATCGGTTCTCGGATAAGTTACCATCTTTTTCTCATACAAATCCTGCACCACCTTCAAGGTTTCATCTGGACTGATTTTGAAAATTTTTGAACATTCATTTTGAAGCTCAGCCAGATTAAACAGCAAAGGGGGATTTTTCTTTTCCCTTTTCTTCTCCACCTTTTCTACCACTGCCTCCACCGGAGGTTCTGCAGATAAATCAGCTATCAGTTCCTTGGCAGTTTTTTCTTCTTTAAAACCATTTTCCTTATACAGCAGCAAAGAAGCAAAATACTTACTGCCCTCCACGGCTTTCCACTCTGCTTCCAACTCTGCCTTCGTCTCTTCCTGTTCGGAAACTGCCTTTAAGAGCACACGGTAGAAGGGAGTTTTCACAAATTCCCGAATTTCCCGTTCTCTCCGCACTACCATGCCCTGTACGCAGGTCATCACACGTCCCACCGAAACCACGGAATATTTCTCACCAAGATAATTGGCTATGGTATTTCCATACTTTAATGTTAAAAGTCTGGAAAAATTAATTCCCATTAAATAATCCTCTTTTGCCCGCAGATATGCCGCTTCCGACAAATTGTCATATTCGGACAAATCCTTTGCCTCCTTGATTCCTCTGAGAATTTCTTCCTCCGTCTGAGAATCTATCCAGACACGCTTGCGCTCCTTGCCCTTTACATGTGCCTCCTGCTCCACCAGACGATAAATATACTCTCCCTCACGTCCGGAGTCGGTACAGACATAAATGCAGGTCACATCCTTTCGATTCAATAGCCCGCTTACAATCTTAAACTGTTTTTTTACCGACTTAATGACCTCATATTTGAATTTCTCGGGAATAAAAGGCAGTGTTGACAAGCTCCATTTCTTTAATTTCTCGTCGTACTCCTCAGGATAGCTCATAGTAATTAAATGCCCCACGCACCAAGTAATGATTGCATCCTCTGACTCCAAAAAGCCGTCTTCACGTCTTGTATTTAAATGCAGTGCCTTGGCGAATTCCTGTGCCACACTGGGTTTTTCTGCAATATATAATGATTTTGACATCTTGTTTCCTCTTCATTTCCCATTTTTGTTTTATCTCATAGATGCGTTGTTTATTAGTATAACAAATATCTAATGAAAAAAAAAGCCCCCCTCCGAAATTATGGAGAGGGTTATATTCAGCATTATTCTATTGTGGTTACGTTTCATATATTTTTGTATACCAAGTACAAGTCCCAATTATTGGCTACTTCAGCTATTATATCTCACTTTGACATCAAAGCAATCTTCTATATGTAATCATAATGGGATACATGCTATTTGGACTTACTGCTGACCAGTTTCATGGGTAATGCCAGCAAAACTGCTCCGCCTACAATATTACCCAATGTAACAAACACGAAACTTATTGCCAGCTGACCTGCCGGAAGTCCCCCCAACAAAAAGCCGGATATGGTGAAAATCCCCATATTGGCAACACAGTGTTCAAAGCCGGAGAGCACAAACGTGGTAATCACACAGAACATAACCACCAGTTTACCAATTTCCGTCTCCATCTTCTTGCCTACAAAGACTGCAAGACATACCAGATAGTTACACAAAATTCCCCGAATAAACAGTGTCAATGGATCCAGCTCCAGTTTCCCCGGAATAATAGACTCATAATATGTGGTCAAAATTCCATTTGCACAACCGCTGGCTGCCATAAGCCCGCCCAGAAGAAAGCATCCGATAAAGTTACCCACATAACTCATAACCCAAACTCTGATGACTCCGCCCCAGCTTACTTTTTTCTGATAAAATCCCATTGCCATAGTCATATTGTTGCCAGTAAACAAATCTCCGCCCACGAAGACAATCAGTACAATGGCAATGGAAAACAGAAATGCTCCCAAAAATTTGCCCAGTGCCGGTGATGTATCATAAAATACGGCAGCCGTAACATTAGAAAGTATGGCAGCAACCACGATAAAAAATCCTGCAATCACTGCTGACACCATATACTTAAAGGGTGTATTTTTAGACATTTCATATTTGGAAACAGCCACACCCGCAAATGCATCTAATTCTTTATCGTACATTCTTTTCTCCTAATCCTTTCCAAAGGCAACCATTCAGCACAGCAGTTTACACTCCTGTACTGAATAATTTCCAGAACAAATGTAACTATTCCGTACCTTCATAGTTACAGACAAAGAACCATGCAAAATTGCCTACGGCAATGGTTCTTTGCCTGTTATATCCAC
>CAMWHJ010000110.1 GCA_947174015.1 uncultured Lachnospiraceae bacterium
GCCTACGGCAATGGTTCTTTGCCTGTTATATCCACTTTTTCTTACGGTCTGTGCTAAAATGCATTATGATGCATCGCTAATATCTTTTCAGCTAAGAAGTTTTCCAATAGTATCTTCTAAGTTAGGTTCTTCTAACTCCATATTTTTTATGGTGCACTGATTTAAAATATGGCTTACTAATTCAGCAGTGGTGATCTTTTGTTTGTCGTAAGTTATGGTTATGGTCTGGTTTTCAATGTTGTAACTGCTGATGGGCAAATCTTCCATATCCGGCAGCTGATTTATCACCTGAAAATAGATCTTATAGTCTTTGCCATACCGTTGAATGAGATGTTTTATACTGCCATCATAAATAAGCTTTCCTCCCTCTAAAAGCAGCACTCTGTCACAGATCCTTTCTATCTCGGTCAAATTATGACTGGTATAGATTATGGTGGTTTTTCTCTTTTCTCTCAACTCCTGTAAAAGCATAAAAACCTTTTCCTTGGCACTTACATCTAACCCAATGGCAGCTTCGTCTAAGAATAGCAGCTCCGGCTGGGGCAGCAGTGCATAGATAAACTGCCCTCGTGCCCGCTGTCCCAAAGAAAGGCTTTGTACCGGTTTTTGTAAACATTTCTCCATTTCAAGACTTTCCACAAGATATGACAACCGTTCCTGATACTGGTTCTTTGGAATATGGTACATGGCAGCACAGTTATCAAAGGAGGCTTGCAATATCATATCCTGCCAAAGCAGACTCTTGCCGCCGGATATGAAAGAAAACTTCCTTAGACTTTCTTTATCTTCTGCGAAATTTTCCTGACGCCTCAGTCGTACATATCCGCCATCTTCCTTTAGGGTGCCTGAGAGAATACGAAGAAGAGTGGTTTTTCCTGCACCGTTTTTGCCAATAACACCCACTGCTTCATGTTCTTTGATATGAAAAGATATTTGGGACAATATGGTTTTTCCTTCCAACTGTTTGCTTATATTGTTTGCTATAATCATTGATTTTTCCCTCTTTGACTTCTACCTTTGCCGATTATTATAACAAGAAAAATCCCACAGTCAACCACTGTGGGATAAACACCTCTTATCGGGGATAAACAACATTTATGATAAAAACCAGTTCTTCTTCATAAATATCAAGCATCCCCTGATACTTTTCTGTAATTCTTTTTATCTGCATCAGCCCCAACCCATGCTCTGGTTCTTCCTTGGTGGTGACTAGTTCAGGATTGTCTTTCAGTACAGAGGAATCAATGGTATTCTTAACGGTAATTCCATCAAAACCCCTTTGACTGTACACAATCACCTCCATTCTTTTTTCCTGACTCCGAACTGCTGCCTCTATGGCATTATCCAATAAATTATTTAACAGTGCGGAAAAATCCATACTATCCATATAAGAAAAAGACAAATTTTCAATCTGTGCCTTAATATCGAGCCCCAGTTCCTTCGCCCTGCCAAACTTACTATTTAAAATATAACTTAACAGAGAATTGCCCACATGAATATAAGTATAGATTTTGTTCAGATGATCCAATATCTGACTGGTATAAGCCTTTGCCTCCTGCACTTTGCCTGCCTCTAAGTAGGCTAACAGCACCAGCATATGGTTTTTCATATCATGCTTTAAGGTACGGCTGCTGGCATGTATTTCCCTGATTTCCCTTTCCATATCCCTTTGCTGTCCATATTTCTCTTTTAACTTACAAAGCTCCTGTTGCAAATCAAGATTTTCTGCAATACTATCTGACAATTCTCTGTCCCTTCTCTGTCCCTTTTGTTTTGCAAGAATATTTTGCCTGTGTTCCCACAACAGAAGTGCTGCCAAAAGGAGACACAGACAACATAAGCCCATTGAAACTATATTTTCCATATCCTAAACCTACAATTATCTCCGCATACTTTCCAAGATTTTTCGCTTTACCTCTTTTTCATAGTTTCTGCCCACGGGAATCCGCTTTGAGTTAGACATTTCTAATTGATTCTGGCTCATTTTTACAATATGCCTGCAATTCACCAGATATCCTTTATGGCAGCGAATAAATTCTTTGTGCCCCAGCTCCTGTTCCATATGAAAGAGTGTATCCCGATACTTTTCCACACCATGAATTTTGTGAATGTTCAGATAATTGCCCTCTGCCTCCATGAATATAATTTGACTTTTCGGAATCGGTATCAGTTCGCCATTTCTTTGTAAAATTATCACTTCACTCTGCGTTTTCAATTCCTCCTCTAATCGCATTGCCACCTCTTTGATTTCCTGCTCCATATAGCTTTTTCGCAGGAAACCAAAGGGGCGGTACGAAAAGGTCTGATACACCAGTGCATCATGGCTGGTGACGAAAATCAGCAGCGTATTTAAATTTTGCCGGCAAATATACTGTGCAATATCCATCCCAGTGTACACTGGCATATCAATATCTAAAAACAGCACATCCACCACTTCTCTTTGTAACAGAGACAGCAGTTTTTCGGATTCATATATGCATGTATATCTCAATTCATTCTGATTTGTTAGATTTGCTTTTACAGAAGATAAAATCTGTTCTGCCATCTCTTTTTCATCATCACATACTACAATATGGTACATGGCTGCTTCTTCCCTCTCTTTGCACTGCCTCATACAAAAAACACATTCCCTTAACTTCCCGCACTTTCATAAGCACTTAACCCTTGACTCCATACCACAAGGCTTACCGCCAGCAGCACAACTGCCGCTGCCACCACCCCGCCGATACAGAACAGAGGTCCATTCCCTCTGAGAATATAACTGCATGGATAATATGCCGTAAATGCAAAGGGAATCACATAAGTAATTATATTCCTTACCCCACTGCTGTAAATGGTAGCCGGATATCTGGCAAAGTCGCTCATGCAATAGAAAATCTGCAAAATACTTCCACTCTGCTTTATCCAGAAGGCAATAGCTGCACCGATAATCTTAATTGCCGTAAAAATCAATGCACCAAAAACCATGGCGATCATCATCAGACAAAGACTTACCGGAGTATAGGAAAGCGACAGTTTCACGGAGGCAGTCACCACCAGTATCACCCCCATGATAAATTCTCCCAGTGCATCAAACTGAATGGTCTCCATAATCACATGCATCAACGGAGAAATCGGTCTGGTGAGGTAGCGGTCAAAATCCCCCTTCCGCACCACAAACCAAGCCACTTTCCACAAGTTGTCCGTAAATAAATGGTCTAACCCTTTCGGAATCAAAGAAAATCCATAGATAAAAATAATCTCATAAAACAGATACCCCTGCAGCTTCGGAATCTGACTGAATATAATTCCAATAAACACAATATTTGTTACCTGATTGATAAAGAAACTCATAGCACCAGTCAGAAAGTCCACCCGGTACTCCATGAGTTTTTTTATATGTTGTATCACAAATGTCTTATATAACCTGAAAAATCTCATACCAACTAACCTCCCTGCACTGCCAGTCTCTTCTGTGCCAGACTCCAGATAAAACGGCTGATTCCCACAAAAGCCAGAAGCCAGAATATCTGTTTCCCTAACGCAAACGCCAGTTCTTCCCCAGTATATTTCCCCATATAAATCATGGTCGGTACATAGACCAGTGAAGCAAAGGGCAGTTGTTCAAACACCAGTCGAACTGCACCCGGAAAAAATGCCAGTGGAATTAAGGCACCGGAAAAGAAATTAATGATGGAGGACTTTAATATGGAAAACCCCCAGATATTCAAAAGGAAAAATGCCAGATACCCAAAAATCAAATTTAGGTAAAAGGAAAGCAGATAGCTGAATATCACACTAACCACAAACAAAAGAAAATTTCCCAGCTGAAATGCCACATACCCCAAGGTCACATAACGATAAATCTCCACACCCACCATCACTGGCAGAAATATGCAGGTGATTACCATTACCTTATTGCCAAGCTCAAAGGCAAGAATACTGTAATCAATATTCACCGGTTTAATCATCCGCATAATAATACTTCCGTCATGAATCTCCTCTGCCAGATTGTCGGTAGAATCTGTGGAAATTAAAAAGCCCACCAGATTAGATAAAAATACATACACCGTCATATCTGTCATGGAAAAGCCCAGAAAACTGCTGTCCCCGGAAGAAAGAAAAATTGCCTTCCAGATAAAATACATGACAAAACAATAAAGGGATTCTCCCAAGGCAAAACAGAGAAAACTGGTGCGGTATGCCATGGCATTCTCCACCCCTGCTTTAGTAAAAGATTGATAGATACGAAAAAATTTTCTCATGCCCCTGTCACCTCTTTTCCATACATGCGGCAGACAATTTCCTCGATATTCACATCATTTACAGAAATATCCTTTATCTGAACACGCTTCAATAGATAAGACAACATGGATTGTACCGATATTTTTCCTGCATGAAAGGTAACAGTAATCTTCTCCTTACTTCGATTTACCTTAATATCCTCTTTCTCCACCTGAAAATCCGCTGCAAATGACAGCTTTTCAAACTCTGCCTCCTGTTCCAGAGAAAAATTTACCTCTCTGTATTTGCCAAATTTTGACTTCATCTCCGTCAAAGAACCATCATACATTATCTTTCCCTTGTCAATCATCACAATTCGCTTACATAAAGATTCAATGTCATTTAAATCGTGGGTGGTTAAAATAATGGTGGTCTGCTCCTGTTGATTAATCTCCGTGATGGCTTTCCTGATGTTGTTCTTCACTGCCACATCAAGACCAATGGTAGGCTCATCTAAAAAAAGCACCTTGGGATTATGTATCATACTGGCAGCCAAATCTGCTCGCATTCTCTGCCCCAGAGAAAGGGTACGCACCGGGCTTTTGATAAATTCTTCCAGCTCCAGTACCTGATTTAAGAATGCCATCCTCTTTTGAAACTCCTGCTCCTCCACCTGATAAATCTGCTGCAATACTGAAAAAGTTTCTGTCAAAGGCAAATCCCACCAGAGTTGGGTTCTCTGACCGAATACCACACCAATTTCCTGTACATACTTTTTGCGATTTTTATAGGGAACCTGTCCATTGATTTTCACCTTGCCGCTGGTGGGAGTCAAAATTCCTGTCAGCATTTTAATGGTGGTGGACTTTCCGGCACCATTGGCACCAATAAAGCCCAGAATTTCCCCCTTGGGTACATGAAAGGAAATATCATCCACCGCCCGCACTGTCTGGTAAGTTCTGCAAAATAAAGAGGATATACTCCCCTTTAATCCCGACTCCTTCACCACCTTTTTAAATTCCTTTGTCACGTTATCCACATATATCATATCTTTTGCCCTCCCTCTCATAATTTGCACTAAGCCTCAAGCAAAATGCTTGCCTGTTGTAACCCTTCCATATCGAAGCTCACAGTCCCGTACAGAACTGTTAATTGAGTTTTATCATAACACAGAAAGAATATCTGTTCAAGTATTTTTTTGACAATTCCCGGCTATACAGTTTACATCATAGGCATGAACTGTAACCAGATACTTTCACTGTTACACAGCTTACTTTCGCCCGGTAAGATAATACACTGCCAACTGTGTCCTATGTACCAATCCTTCTTTGTCTAAAATGGTACTGATATGATTTTTTACAGTCCCCTCACTAATGTAAAGTCTTGCCGCAATCTCTTTATTTGATAAGCCCTCTGCCACTGCTTCCACAATCTCCAACTCTCTTTTGGTATATTTATTCCCTCGGAAATTATCATTGGGATGAATTCTGGCATCCACAAACTTCAAAGGCAATACCATATGAATGGCAAATCCCATCTCAGCCTCAATATCAAAATATCCATGTACACTGCACACCCTTTTTCTCATTCCTGCAATGCCCATCCCCTCCTGATAGCCCACACCGCTCTTGCCATCATTTTTAATGCAGCACCGCACCACCTGATTCAGCACTGCACTTTCCAATTTTTCTCCCTTTACCCCATACAGTGCTGTAAATAATTCCACATTCTCCCATGCCTTCAAATTGCCATAGATGGCAAGTTCTTGGGGAATATAGCCTATCATAGATTTGATCTGCTTGCTTTTCTTTATCATGTCTTGGTCAAATATGCAGACAGAACCTGCCGTGGGTTTTAGCAGAGAGCATATCATATTCATAGTGGTGGATTTTCCTGCCCCATTTGGTCCCAGCAACCCGAAGATTTCTCCTTCCTGTATTTTCAGAGAAACATTATTCACTGCCAGCCGCTGGTCAAATTTCTTGGTTAAACCTTGGGTTTTCAATACACAGGTGATTGTTGTTCCATTTTTCTTTCCTCCTGTTTTTTGTTTGTATCACTTTCCTATTCAAAAGGTTGTGAACGAAGTATAGCTACTTGTTATTGATATCTTAGCAAGGTACAGAGAGTTTCACCAGTGAGAAAAGATAGAAAATGGGTATGACTTTTGTCATACCCGCTTAAAATAGTAAAGTGGAGTAGCCTTTTGGGCTTCTCCACTTCATTGTGTCATTATTTCTCTTTTATTTTTATAGAGGCGACAACCAGATTCGAACTGGTGATCAGGGTGTTGCAGACCCACGCCTTACCGCTTGGCTATGTCGCCTTATTCCAGCACTTACATATATCAAAAACACTTCTCCTGATATATTATATGCAGTTATTCTCTAAATAATTACACAAATGACTCCTACGGGAATCGAACCCGTGTTACCGCCGTGAAAGGGCGATGTCTTAACCGCTTGACCAAGGAGCCTCATAATAAATACTAAATGACTACTTTCTTAACGTCTGTGGAACAGGTGCAAATTCTTTCACAAGATATCTATCCTTGACCTTTTGCCTGATTCTGCAACTCTACACACAAAACTCCCCGAGTAGGGCTCGAACCTACAACCCCACGGTTAACAGCCGTGTGCTCTACCATTGAGCTATCGAGGATTATACACCAAAATCAACCAGTCTTCCCACTGATTGATGCTTCTTAAGGCTTTGTATACCTTCAAAATTTCACATGGAATCCAAGAACTTCTTTC
>CAMWHJ010000111.1 GCA_947174015.1 uncultured Lachnospiraceae bacterium
ATCCACTTTTTCTTACGGTCTGTGCAGTAAATGCACAGACCTATTGAACAGTTACGAACTTTTCATATCTTCTCTTCTATTTTAAAACTGCAACTCCATAGGCTGGCAAGGTAATAGTTTCCCCCTCCAAAATAATGGATTTCGGACTAACCGTCAATTCTCCTGCCAACGTCTCACAGCCCACCGTCTTCGGCAAAACAACTATCTTTTCTTCCTCAGTGGTATTCATCAATATAATACAGCTTTCCTTCCCATAAGTTTTCTTCATGGCTGCAATGGCAGTATCGGTAATCTCCTCTACTGCTTCTACACTTCCTCTGGCAATCTCCGGAAAAACGTTACGCAGACGAATGGCTGCTTTCACATAATTCAGCATAGAGCCTTCGTCTGTTTGCTGTTCCTCCATAGAAGGAAAAGCAGATTTCACTTCTTCCATATCTATTGGTCCAGCTGTCATACCCGTATCATCTGTGCTGCTCCAAAGGAAGGGAGCCCGCTTATTCTCATCCTTACCACTGCCACTCATACCAATTTCCTCACCATAATACAGAAAAGCATTGCCGCTCATCATCAGATTCATAGCCTGTGCAAACTTCATCTGGTCTAAATTATTTTGATAATAGCCGGCACTTCTTGCCATATCATGATTAGTGTAAAATGGGGCATCTATGGCATTTTCATTGTAGCCCTTAATGGTGGTTTCCACGGATGCCATGGCATCCACATAACCTCTTCCCGTGTTCTTTCCGGTTCCCTGTTTAATCACCTTTGCAATCTTCCCCTCCGGTCCTGCAAAGGCAAAATCAAAGGAACTGTCCACACCGCTGTCATAATATTTACTATAATTGTCAAAGGTCTGCCACACTTCACTTACTAAATAATTGTCTTTTGCATCGTCTTTCACATAATCAGTAATCCATCTAAGTACCTCTACATTCTTTAAGGTTGCACCAGAATAGTACTCACCTACTGCATCCAGACGGAATCCTCCTACTCCTAAGTCCAGCCAATACTGCATAACTGCCTCTAATTCTCTTCGGACATTTTCATTTTCCAAATTCAAATCCGGCATTTCAGACCAGAATTTTCCTTCGTAATACCATCCATCTACTCCTGTTTCATAATATACTTCTGAAGGTTTCTCTTGTGTAAAATTGTAGTATTCACAATATTTATTGTGCTTTTTGCACAATTCTTCTAAAGTGCATTCCTCACTGCCACAATCTTCTACTGCCAAGCTTTTCAATGCTGACTGAAACCATGCGTGTTGTGATGAAGTGTGATTAAATGCCATATCAAGAATCACCTTGATTCCCCGTTTATCACACTCTTGAATCAGTTTCTTAAAATCTTCTAAACTGCCATATTCTTCATCAATGGTATAATAATCTACCACATCATATTTGTGATAGGTGGTAGACTGGAAAATGGGCATCAGCCAGATTCCATTGACACCCAAATCGGTATCACTGTCATCATCACCATCATTGAGATAGTCCAATTTTTCAATCAGACCGCCGATATCCCCAATGCCATCTTTGTCACTATCATAAAAAGAATACAAAAATACCTCATAGTAAGTCCTATAATTATCTTCCTGCACCTGCAGTGTTCTGTCCTTTGCTCCAAAGAGCCTGCTGTAACTTTCCTGAGGCTTTCGGCTTTCCTCATCTTTTTCCTTTTGCTCTTCCTTCGCAGCTTCATCTGTCATTTCCTGATTCCCAGCAGAATCATTGGATGAAAAAGAGGAGGATGTCTGCTGACATCCTCCTACCGTACAGATAAGAGCTAAGGAAAAGAAAATTGCCAATAATTTCTTTTTCATAGTCCATCTCCTTATTCTCCTTAACCTTTTACGGCACCAGCCATACCTTCCACATAGCAGTTCTGCATGATTAGGAAGAGGATGGCAACCGGAATGGATACACAAACCGCACCAGCGGCAAAACATGTATACCAGTTATCAATATATTCCTTTTCCAACATGTTCCACAATCCGATAGAAACGGTAAAGTACTTAGCATTTGCTCTACAAATAACCTTTGCAAAAACAAAGTCAATCCAAGGTGCCATAAAGGAGGTAAGTACTGTGTAAACAATAATCGGTTTACTTAATGGAATGGTTACCTTGGTAAACACTTGGAACTTCGTAGCACCGTCCAAGAAAGCCGCTTCATCCAATGCCTTTGGAATGGTATCAAAGAAACCCTTTGCAATCTGGAAACCGACACCAGTACCGCCCGTGTAAACCATGACAAGCGCTACACGAATCAAACCGCCTTCTGACAAGCCTACTGCTTTTAAAATATAGTATACCGCAACCATGGACATGAATCCTGGAAACAAACCAAGAATCATAGCCAGATTCATAAAGGGTCTACGCATTTTAAAACGTAGTCTTGACATACAGTAAGAAACTGACAATACAAAGAAACTGGAAATTACCGCACAAAATACTGCAATAATCAAAGTGTTCATAAACATCTGCGGGAAATTCAAAATCGACGTATCTGTAAACAATTTCTTGTAATTGTCTAAGGTATATGTCTTAGGGAAAAAAGAAGATACATAGGAACCTTTTTCTCCTCTAAAACTTGTCAAAACCACCCAAAAAATAGGGAATAACCAAATAATAGCTAAAATCGCTAAGCATACATGAACAACGGTATCCGCAATAATCCGCCTTGTTCTTGCAGAGGCTGTCTCTTTCTTAATCATTACATGAATTCCTCCTCATTCTTATATGAGCCTGTATTACGGTATGTGAGCAATGCCACAATAGCAAGTACGATGAATGTTAAGATACCGATTACCGCACCTAAGTTGTAATACTGCTTATCAATAGTCAACTTATACAACCATGTAACCAAAAGGTCTGTCTTACCTGCGGTGGAACCTACCGGGGTTGGGTTACCACCTGACAGCAGGAAGATAACATTGAAGTTATTTACGTTACCTGTAAACTGTGTAATCAAATAAGGCATTGTTACAAATAACATATATGGAAGTGTAATCTTAAAGAAAGTTACCACTGCATTAGCACCATCCACACGAGCTGATTCATAAAGCTCCGCAGGGATATTCTGCAAAATACCAGTTACCTGAAGCAAGGTATATGGGATACCTACCCAACAGTTAATTACAATAACTGTTACTCTTGCCCATGTAGCATTTGTAAAGAAAGGCAGGGACTGATCGATAATTCCCGTATTCCTTAACAATACGTTTACCGCACCCTCCGGCTGTAAACATGTTCTCATAATCAGCAAAGATACAAACTGTGGTACTGCAATAGATAATACGAAACAAAATCTCCAAAAGGCTTTGAAGCGTGTTCCCTTTCGATTGATAACAATACCAAGAATCATACCAAATATATAATTTAATCCGGTTGCAAAGAATGCCCAGATAATTGTCCAACCTAATACTGACCAGAATGACTTGCCTATGGAACCGCCAAAGTCCAATACTCTGCCAAAGTTTTCAAGTCCTACCCAGTCAAACAATATTAAATGTTCACCCTCTTTACTATAATTAGTGAAAGCCATGGTAATCATATAAATCAATGGCAATACCGTAAATATACAAATACCGGTGAATGGTAAGAACATTAAAAGCTTATGAAGATTTGTATTGAATAAATCTTTTACATCCTGAACAAAGGTATTTGGACGTTTTCCTTCTTTCTCCAGACATTCTGCCTTATAACCACTCTTGATGGTGGATCTCCATACAATCACAAAAAGCACTGTGATTATCAGAGTTACAACTCCGTACAACAAAAGCAGAATGGAATTATCACCTGCTTGATATTCATAAATTCCTTTTGCTTCATTGTAAACTTCTTCGCCTGCATTATCTCCCAAAGATGGCAACATTGCCAGATAATAAAACCCATTTGTTATCATGTACCAGAGATATGCTACTTCAATCACTAAAAACAAAATACCTTTTACAATCTGCTTATGCATAATATTGGCATAACCCATAATAAACATTGAAATCTTAACAGCATTGCTGCCTTCTTTCATTGCATTAGTAAATGTATAAGGTGTTTCAAAATAATTAACGCGCTTTTTTCTTCCCTTTTTTTCCGCATCTTTACTCATCTTCTAACCTCCAGGCCTACATATACCTATAGCGGTATTCTACGGAATCAGGATCCGCTATGTAGTAATCGTCACTAAATTTTCTAAAAAATCATTTCCATTATACTAAGATGTCCAAGGCGCTGCGTTCACAACGCCCTGGACTCCTTTCTCAAACAAACCTATGCCTGCTTAACACTCTTGATTAATCTACTACTGATGTATTCATAGATGTATTCAATTTTTCTGTCATATCAGCAGCATTGTCAGCTGTCACTTCTTTGTTTAATAAAGAGTTACCAAAGTTTTCAGCTGGTGACCAGTAATTGTCCATATTAGATACGAATGGTTGCAGAATAGAAGTTGTTTCAACTGTTGCAGTCTGTGTTGCAACCAAAACATCATTCTGTACATCTTCCTGTGCAAGTACTTCTGTGTGACACGGAACAACAGTTCTTAACTCATAATGCTTCTGCTGAGCTTCTGGTGAAGCTAAGAACTTAGCAAGTGCAACAGCCACCTGTGGATACTCAGCGTTCGGATTTACACCGAGTGCCTTAGATCCTGCAAAGGACTTCATCTGGCATTCTGTTCCATCGATGGTAATGGAAGGAAGAACTGCTACACCGCAGTTATCGCCAAGTGCTTCCTTAGCTGCTGCATAATCCCAAGAACCGGAGAACATAGCCTTAATAGACCCATCTCTCAATCCTGCCATACCAGAACCTTCCTTGTCATTTACAAAGTTAGCATTGTTTACCATGTTTACTAAGTAGTTAGTAACTGCCACAGCCTTATCTCCACTGAAATCAATTCCAGCTTCGTTGTCTGTTCCGTCACCGAATAATGTACATCCGTTAGCCGCATAGAAAGAAGCAATATACCAAGAGTTGTTCAATGGGAAAGAAATTTTATCCTTTGCGATCATTGCATCTAAACTCTTAACCTCATCCTCTGTAAATGCACTCTTATCATAGTACATAAACCATGTATTTGATGTATAAGGAATACCATATATAGCACCGTCAACTGTTACAGTATCAACGATTGCCTGAGAGTTTGTCTCCTTAACATAGCTTTCTGTTTCTCCGCCTAATTTTGCAACAGCATTGGCAGCAAGTAAGGCTGTCAACTGATCATTTGCATACATATATACATCTGCTGCTGCGGTTGGATCCTGTCCCACTAATTCTTTCGCCTTGTCTTCACCACATGTACCATATTCAAATGTTAAGTCCCAGTTTGGATGTGCTTCATTGAAAGCATCACACATAGCACCTAACCAATTGCCATTTTCTGCTGACTGGTCTTCGGATGGAGACCAAACTTTGATGGTTGCTGTGATTGCTTCTTCCTCTTCTGAAGCAGCTTCTTCGTTTGTATCGTCTGTTGCATTAGTGTCATCTGTTGCGTTCGCATCATCATCTACATTGGTGTCATCTGTTGTTTTTACATCATCTGTGGTATTTGCATCATTGTTGTTTCCACCACATGCTGTTAAACAAGTTGCAGCCATTGCTGTAGCTAATAATAATGCCATTACTTTTTTCTTCTTCATAATTTTTTTCTCTACCTCTCTTCTTTTATTGAATAAAAGATGCGACCATCTCTTATTACCATAACCGGTTAATAGTTACTAAGTTTTTTTGCATTCCACTATAATTAATGTATGCACATGCCTGTACAATATTACACTGGATACAAAAAACATAAACAAGACTTTCCATGCATTTTGGCAAATCATTGTTCATGTATAATTTACCACTTTTCCCCTTTCATTGTCAACAATATGCACAAATATTTTATTACTTTTCACATAATCAACAATTTGTCTTATGTATTTTTGTGTATAATTTACGCTTTATCTTGTCATTTCTTGTATTTTTTACAACTTTTTTACAAATTCATTTCAAAATCGTATGGTGAAATCTCCTGTTTTGATATGATTACTTTCCACAGGACTCAATACACTTCTCTTCATCAATATCCACCAGAATGATATCACAGCCAATTTGCTTTACATCACACCATCGTATCACATACTCTTTTTCTCTGCCCAGACAAAAGCAAAACTTTCCAGGTATGGGAACGATTAATGCAATAATGACACCTTTGCATATATCTATGTCCACATCAACCACACAGCCCAGCCGCCTGCAATTTCTTACATTGATTACTTCACAATTTTTCAGTTCACACAGCCGCATTTTTCATCACTGCTTTTTATCTATTATATCCCCATATTTTAACTTTTATTCTTCCCAAATTCATTTTTTCCACTAAGCAAGATAGCTTTTCATAAATTTAAGTGCATTCTTTTCCAAACGACTGACCTGTGCCTGAGAAATGCCGATGGACTCTGCCACCTCCATCTGGGTCTTTCCCTCAAAAAAACGCAATGTCAGTATTTCATTTTCCCGCTCGTTCAGTTTTTTCATGGCTTCATTTAACGCAATATGTTCTACCCAAGTCTCCTCCTTGTTCTTTTTATCACTAATCTGATCCATCACATATAGTGCATCTCCACCCTCTGTATAAACCGGCTCAAAGAGACTTACCGGACTTTGAATGGCATCCATGGCATATACAATCTCTTCTTTAGAAATGCCAATTTCATCTGCAATCTCATTGACGGTGGGCTCCTTTAGATTCTTTCGTGTAAGACTTTCCTTGGTATAGATAGCTTTGTAGGCAATATCTCTTAAGGAACGACTTACACGAATACTATTGTTATCCCGCAGATATCTCCGAATCTCACCGATAATCATAGG
>CAMWHJ010000112.1 GCA_947174015.1 uncultured Lachnospiraceae bacterium
TAGTTACGAGCAAAGAACCATGCAAAATTGCCTGCGGCAATGGTTCTTTGCCTGTGATATCCACTTTTTCTTACGGTCTGTGCAGTAAATGCACAGACCTATTGAACAGTTAATATTTCTTTTTCTCTTTGATTTCTTGTAAGATTTGAAGATAGTTTTCATACCTGATCAAACTGATCTCTCCCTGTTCCACCAATGACTTAATTTTACAATCCGGCTCTTTGTGGTGAATACATCCCAAAAACCTGCAACTATTATTATAAGGTTTAAATTCTTCGTAATATTCCCGCAACTGTTCCTTTTCAATGTCAAGACTGTAAAGGGAACTAAAGCCTGGTGTATCCACAATATAGGTATCCTGTTCCAAAACAATCAGTTCTGCATGACGAGTGGTATGCTTTCCTCTTGCAATCTTTTCGCTGACATCCCCTGTTTCCATCTGAACCTCATCTTGGAGCAGATTCATTGTGGTGGACTTCCCCACACCGGAGGGACCTGCCAGTACGGTGGTTTTCCCGGATAACTCTGCTTTTAAATCTTCCAGTCCCTCTCCCCGGCTGCTGCTGGTGAAAAAGATTTTGCTGCCGCATTTTTTATATATATTTTGCAATTCCTGTTGTTCCTCCAAAGATATCAGGTCACACTTATTAAATACCAACAGCACCGATACTTCCTGCTCCTTCATAAGAAGGAGCAGACGATCCAACAAATTGAAATTAGGCTTCGGATTGCTGGCAGCAAAAATAACCATTGCCTGTTCCACATTGGATACCAAGGGACGGATCAGTTGGTTTTTTCGGGGTACTAAGCTTTCAATGTTGCCTGTTCTTTCTTCCCAGGACAATATTTCTATCTCCACATAATCCCCCGGAATAATCTTAACTTTCTGTTTCCGAAAGATTCCTTTCGCTTTGCATTCATACAAGCCTTGGTCTGTGTGTACATAGTAAAAGCCTGCAATGCCTTTTAATACTCTTCCCTTCATATTAATAGTCGTATGGGGTAAAGGTAGCACTATACTTTTCACCCACTGCTACTTCATCTACATATACTGTGACTGTACCTGTACTGATCCCAGGCTCTCCTGTCATATCCAGCTTATATGGAAAACTGGTTTCATCTAAAATTCCCGCCTCATAGGTTCTGGAGATAATTTCATCTCCCACCTGCTGAGAAAGCACAAATTTCACTGCACCCTCAATAAAGCCGTCCGGCTTCTGGATATTCACACTGCCTCGGTAAATCTTCACCTCTGCAGGTTCTTCTCCCTTGCTGAGTACAATATTCACTGTCTTACCCGGTTCCAATTCCGTACCTGCATCGTAACTCTGACTGATGACCAAACCTGCAGCTACACTGTTGCTGTATGTTTCTTCCACCATACCTAACTTTAATCCCACAGCCTCCAGTGCGAGTTTTGCTGCATCCTCTGTCATTTTATAAAGATTTGGCACCTTGGCATTTTCAGATCCCTTACTGATCACCAGCGAAATCGTATCCCCTTTTGCTACTGGTGTGCCTGCCTTGGGATCCATGGAGATTACCAAGCCCTTCCCCACAGAAGAGTCATAACTTTCTGTGGTAGTTACATGAAGCTCTGCCTCCTCCAACAGTCTGCGTGCCTCTTCTTCCGTCTTTCCAGTTACATCCTTTACATTAAAGGAAGCTTTTCCGCTGCTGAGCACTCCAAGAATTCGTGTATTTTTCTCCACCATAGTTCCAGCTTCTACATCCTGGTTGGCAATTAATCCTTCTTCAATCACATCCGATGCAATGGTACCATTTAAAGAGAATCCAAGCCCTTTTTCATTCAAGGCATCTTTCGCCTCCTGCTCTGTCATTCCAATAATATTTGGTACCTCCACCATGTTTTCATCGTCTGAAACATCTGCTTTGGTGGGAGTAGCTGCACCTGCACTAAGATTTGCTTCTGTATTCTGGGTGGGAATCAAATTGTTTTCTGATGCCGGAGTTTTACTTCCAAAGACACCCAATACCTTGCCCACTGCCACTAAGATCACAATACAGATAATGGCAGCTGCCACAATACCAAGGATTCCAACGATTTTATCCATTTTGGGATTCAATTCGTCGTCTTCTTCTTCCTCTTCTTCCACCTCAGGCACATAACGTTCCGCTCTGCGCACATATCCTTTTTCCTCCTCCGGGTTTTCCCGTACCATGGCAGGGCGGGTAGTTCTGCGGATTTCCCGGATTTCATCTTCTCGAATCATCTTCGTGGCTGCCTCTTCATCCACTTTATTTATCTGCACAAAGGCTGCCTCCGGATTAATCAGGGATTCCTTCAGATCCGCAATCAGCAAGGACATATTGTCATATCTTCTGTCCGGGCTTTTTTGTGTACACTTAAAGATAATCTGCTCCACACTGGCTGGAATCTCCGGCACATAATCCCTTGGGGAAGGCATTTCGTCCTGAATATGCTTAATTGCCACAGATACCGTAGTTTCACCGTTAAAGGGAACACGACCGGTAAGCATCTCAAACATAGTAATACCCAAGGAATAAATATCACTCTTCTCATCACTGTACCCGCCTCTTGCCTGTTCCGGTGAGGTATAGTGCACAGAACCCATCACATTGGAAGTAATGGTGTTGGAAGTAGCTGCCCTGGCAATTCCAAAGTCTGTCACCTTTACCTTGCCTTCTCTGGAAATAATAATATTCTGAGGCTTAATATCCCGGTGAATAATGTGGTTGTTGTGTGCAGCCTCTATTCCCATGGATACCTGAATGGCAATACTGATAGCTTCTTTGACAGAAAGTCTTGCCTTTTTCTCAATGTACTCCTTTAAAGTGATACCCTCCACCAATTCCATTACAATATAGTGGAGTCCATTGTCTTCTCCCACATCATAGACATTGACAATATTGGGATGGGCTAAACCTGCTGCTGCCTGTGCCTCTACTCTGAATTTAGACACAAATCCCTTATTTTCACTAAATTCCGATTTCAGTACCTTCACTGCCACATAGCGGTTTAATTTATGATCCTTTGCCTTGTATACATAAGACATGCCTCCGGTACCAATCTGCTCTATGATTTCGTATCGTTCGCCTATTACGACGCCTGTTTTTAACATAATATGCCTCCTCAATGATTTCTGTATTGCAGAATCATCTAATTCTCTCTATTCCTGTAAAATGAATCTATCGTAACAGTTCAGATAAACTTGCAAAAAACCATTTAAAATCTGCTTCGCAGATGGGGTTTTGCCGGTTTCCACTGTGTTTTCGTACGATCTGTGGAGTAAATGCACAGACCTGCCTGAACTGTTGCAATCTATCTAAATTTCTCTATACGTTTTCAATAATGGTGACTGTAATATTATCCAAGCCCCCATTTTCATTGGCTGCCTTCACCAATGCCTCTGCTTTCTCCACCACATCCCGCTGTTTTTGAATAATCAGCCGGATTTCACTGTCGTCCAGCATATTGGTAAGACCGTCTGTACACATAAGAATAACGTCACCAGGTGATAACGGAATTTCAAAAAAATCTATTTGAATCTCGTTCCCCCCGCCAACGGCTCTTGTAATCACATTCTTTTTGGGATGAAATCTGGCTGCCTCTTCATCAAGACTTCCCATTCTCACCATTTCACCCACATAGGAATGGTCCTTGGTTATCTGTCTCAGTTCTTCATTCAAAAGATACAAGCGGCTGTCACCTACGTTTGCCACAAACAGACAGCCCTCTATAATGGTAGCTGCCACAATGGTGGTTCCCATACCGGCATAGTCCTCACACTCTCTGGCCTTATGAATCAATCTGCTGTTGGCCAATTCTATGGCTTTTCGAATGACCACAATGGGATTATCCTCCTGACAGTCTTCGATATATTCTATCATGATTCTAGTGGCTTCTCTGGAAGCATAGTCACCTGCCTTATGACCACCCATACCATCTGCAACCACAAAAAGGTTCGGAAGTTTTCCTACTTGCATTTCTGATGAAAACACATAATCCTGATTCAGTTTTCTTTTCAATCCAATATCTGTGATGGAAAAGGTTTTCAACACTCTTTCGTACCTTCCTCTCCGACATTTCCTTCATGTCTACGTCTTAACTGTCCACAGGCACCATCAATATCTCTGCCCATTTCCCTTCTAATAGTAACATTAATTCTACTTTTTTCAAGCATATTTTTAAATTTTTCTGCAACTTTTTTGCCTGACCCTGCATAAGAAAGCTCCTGCACCGGATTAATGGGGATCAGATTCACATGACAGTTCATGCCCTGCAGCAAACCAATCAATTCCTCTGCATCTTTCCCAGAATCATTCACACCTGCAGCCAGACTGTACTCAAAGGTAATTCTTCTGCCTGTTTTTTCAAAAAAATAGCGACAGGCATCCATCAATTCTTCCAGGGAATACTTATTGGCAACGGGCATCATGCTCTTTCGCTTTTCATCATTTGGTGCATGAAGGGAGATTGCCAGTGTGACCTGCATATTTTCCTCGGCAAACTGCCGTATTCTTGGCACAATGCCACAGGTGGACACCGTGAGATTTCTTGCACTGATGTGAAGACCATTTTCGTCTGTTATCATATACAGAAACCTCAAAAGGTTGTCATAGTTATCAAAGGGTTCTCCTGTTCCCATCACCACAATATGAGAGACACGTTCACCGCTTTCTCTCTGAATCCGGTAAACCTGCTCTAACATCTCCGAAGGCAGCAGATTTCTTTTCAGCCCTGCAATGGTAGATGCACAAAATCTGCACCCCATGCGGCAGCCAGCCTGTGAGGAGATGCACACGGAATTTCCATGCTTATACTCCATCAGCACACTTTCTATCAGATTGCCGTCTGCTAAACGAAAGAGATATTTGGCAGTACCATCCACCTTTGATACTTGCTTTTCCACCATCTCCAATGTGGTAAACTCATAAGTTTCCTTGAGCTTTTTTTGAAGCACACCGGAAATGTTGCTCATCTCCTCTATGTCCTCCACTAATTTTCCATGAATCCACTGATAAATCTGCTTTGCCCGAAAGGGTTTTTCTCCCAAAATCTGCATTTCTTCTATCAATTCTGCAAGATTCATGGATTTCAAATCCCGCTTATCCATTCTTTTTTCTCCTAAGCTTTGCTATGAAAAATCCATCTGTGTTATGTTTTCCTGGTAAAAGCTGCATCTGCCCCTGTTCCTGTTCCGTAAATTCCCTGGGCAGCAGATCTGTAAAATCCTCCAAAGTAAAGTCCGGGTGCTCCGCTAAAAACCACTGTACATTCTCCTGATTTTCTGCGGTTCCCACGGTACAGGTGCTAAACATAAGCACTCCTTCCGGTTTCACATAGCTTTGTGCGGTATGTAGAATTTCCCGCTGCAAAGGCAGCAACTCTGCAATGGTCTCTTTTGTGATCCGATATTTAATATCCGGCTTTCTGCCAATAACCCCCAACCCAGAGCAGGGCACATCTGCAATTACCACCTCTGCCCTCTCCATGAGTTCTTCCTCCTGCACTCTGGCATCCCACACATTTACCGATATGTTTTGATAACCCATACGCTGTGCATTTTCTAATATTTTTTCTGCCTTGTGCCCACTCACATCACCACAGATAACCTGCCCTGTCCCCATCAGCTTATCTGCCGCATGCATGGTCTTTCCACCCGGTGCGGCACATACATCAATGACGGTATCATTTTCCCGGATTCCTGCTGCTTCCACCACCAGCATGGAGCTGATATCCTGTATAGCAAAGGCTCCCTGCTGAAAGGAGCTCAGCCCTCCAAGATAATCAAATCCTCCGATGGCAAAGGCAGAAACAAGGGGGGTATCTTCGATTTCTAACACTCCATCCCTTTTCAGCCATTCCTTTAATTCTATACCATTTGTCTTGAAATTATTACAGCGAATGGTAAGTGAGGGCTCCTTTTGAAAATATGCCAATGATAATTCTGTACTTTCTCTGCCATAAGCCGTAAGCCATTCCTGCACCAGCCACTGGGGCATGGAATACTTCACAGACAGATATTCTGCCTGATTGTCTTTTGGCGGAAGCAGGTTTGGACAATCTTCTCTTACAATGCTTCGAAGTACACCATTGACAAAACCCTTCAGATTCTGAAATCCCCGTTTTCCTGCCAATTTCACTGCCTCATTGCAGACTGCAGAAGCCGGTACGCTGTCCATAAAATAAAGCTGATATACGGAACTTCGCAGAATACAACGTATCAGTGGCTTACATTTGCTTATCTTTATCTTAGAATAGTGATTCAAGATATAATCAATATATATCATGTGCTCCATGGTTCCGTTGGTTACACGTTTTAAAAAGGACCGTTCCTGCTTTGATAAATATTGATACTTTTCCAATGTGTTGGAAATCACCACATGGCTGTATGCTTTATCTCTGGTAATTTCCAACAGCATATCCACAATCAGTTCTCGGATGTTTACTGATTTAGTCATCGCTTCTTCTTCCTCCAAATAAAAGCAACAGTCGCAAAAGCTGTAAAACAGAGACTGCCGCTACCGCCACATAGGTTAATGCTGCCGCCTTTTCGTACAGTTTATATCTATTCCATGCATGGCTGCATTTTCTGTGTATTATACACCATTTTATCCAAGAATAAAGCATTTTCACTTAAATTTCATAAATTTACAAATTTTTCTTAAGAACTTATGCTTTACATCTATTCGTAACTATTCAGTACCTTCATAGTTACGATCAAAGAACCATGCAAAATTGCCTACGGCAATGGTTCTTTGCCTGTTATATCCAC
>CAMWHJ010000113.1 GCA_947174015.1 uncultured Lachnospiraceae bacterium
GGTGTCACAGGAGTACCAGAACCAACTGGTGTCACAAATATACCATCACCAATTGTAGGAGATGCGGAATGTATCATTGCAGTCAGCGGTGATAAAAATGGAATAACGCTTTCCGCAGATGTGGAAGGAATGGAAGGAACTGTGAGATATATGTTCACATATGAGAAGGATGGAAAAGAATACCTGATCAAGAACTTCCAGAGTGAATCCACCATTACTTGGGTTCCTAAAGCAACTGGAAAATATACATTTAATTTATATGTTATCCAGAATGGAAATATTATTTCTGACAGCAACAGCTATAACGTAAGATAGTTGGAATTTGTAACCGCTTTCGTGCAGGGAAACTTGCACGGAAGCGGTTTTGTTATGGATTACTGAAAACAGTATTTATACCTGCATATTCGGTAGCATTTTTGCATATGATATATTTTGTATAAAAACTACAACAAATTAACAAATATGTAATAAAAATGTAATATTAGAATGTGCGAAATATATAAAAAAAAATTTACAAATTAGATAAAACAGATAAAATATGAATAAATTATGAGCAAAGGATTGCAAAATATTATGCAATATGTTAGTATGATAATAGTTCATCGGAAACGTTACCAAAGTTTTTGGATGTGTGCGATGAAATGTGTAATGATACACAGGGAGAATTATAATAAGAGAGAGAGGTAAAAACTATGAAGAAAAAATTAGTAGTAGCACTTTTAAGTGCAGCAATGGCATCCTCAATGTTAATGGGCTGCGGTGGAGACTCCACAGAAGAGCCAAATATCACAGAAGACAATACAGAGGATACCGACCAGGATACAACAGGTGATGAAGAAAACACAGATGATGTAGAAGCGGGTGATGATACCACAGCATCTGCCAGCGGCGGAAAAGTTTATTATCTGAATTTTAAGCCTGAAGTGGGAAGTGATTGGGAAGCTTTAGCAGCTAGCTATACAGAGCAGACAGGTGTTGAGGTTAAGGTTGTAACGGCAGCGTCCGGTACATACGAACAAACCTTGAAGTCAGAAGTGGCTAAGACAGACGCTCCTACCCTATTCCAGATTAACGGACCAATGGGTTATCAGTCTTGGAAAGATTATTGTATGGATTTATCGGGAACAGAGTTTTACAACTGGCTGAATGACAAGAGTCTTGCTGTTACAGAGGGAGATGGCGTTTACGGTATTCCATATGTAGTAGAAGGATACGGCATCATTTATAACGATAAGATTATGAGAGACTACTTTGCCTTAGAAGATAAGGCAGTAGAAATTTCTTCTGCCACAGAGATTAAGAACTTTGACACATTAAAAGCTGTCGTGGAAGATATGCAGGCAAAGAAAGACCAGTTAGGAATTGAAGGTGTGTTCGCATCCACATCCTTTAAAGCTGGTGAGGACTGGAGATGGCAGACACATTTGGCAAACCTTCCATTCTACTATGAAATGAAGGACAAAGGGCTTTCTGATTCACCGGAAATTGAATTGACATATGGTGATAATTTTAAAAACATTTTTGATTTATATATCAACAACTCTTGTACAGACAAGACAGCACTGGGAACCAAATCGGTAAGTGATTCCATGGCTGAATTTGCATTAGGTAAGGCTGCTATGGTTCAGAACGGTAACTGGTCCTATGGCGGTGAAGGCGGTATTAGCCAAACAGTCGGCAATGTAGTTGCTGCGGAAGATGTTAAATTCCTGCCAATCTATACAGGTGTTTCGGGAGAAGAAAGTCAAGGTTTATGTGTAGGTACAGAGAACTACATGTGTATCAACAGTCAGGCATCAGAGGCTGACCAGCAGGCAACCATCGAATTTGTGGAATGGGTATTCAGTTCTGATGAAGGTAAGGCATTTGCAACTGAGAAGTTAGGTATTGTACCATTTTCCACATTTACAGATGCAGATAAACCATCAGATCCCCTTGGACGTGAAGTTTCCAACTTTTTGGGTGATTCCAATTTAACATCTGTACCTTGGAGTTTTGTGTATTTCCCAAGTCAGACCTTTAAGGATGAACTTGGCTATGCATTGTTAGACTACTGTAATGGTCAGGCAGAATGGTCTGCAGTAACAGAGCAGTTTATAGACGGCTGGGCAACAGAAAAAGAAGCAGTAGCTGAATAATTTGATAGCAGTATGATTAGCGTGTGCACAATACACGGTAGAATCGTAAGATAAGGTGGGTGCAGTGTCAAAACTGCTCCCATCTTTTATTCATGACAATAGAAAGTTTGCGGAGTGTGCTTTCTATTGTTTTTAGAAGGAGAGGATTCAAATGCAAAAGGCACTTAAAAAGTATTTTCCTATATTTGCACTTCCCACACTGGTGGCATTTCTCATTGCCTTTATTGTACCATTCTTCATGGGAATTTATTTATCTTTCTGTAAGTTTCGTACAGTAACCAATGCCAAATTTAATGGAATTGCCAATTATACAAAAGCGTTTGCAAATAAGGATTTCCTAAATGCATTGATATTTACGGTTGAGTTTACGGTGGTTGCCGTAATTACAATCAATGTATTATCATTTTTACTTGCATTGTTATTAACTAAGGGGATTAAAGGAACGAATCTTTTTAGAACGGTATTTTTTATGCCAAACTTGATTGGCGGTATTGTACTTGGTTATATCTGGCAGTTGATTATCAATGGTGTGTTGATGAAGGTGGTAGGACATGACCTGACCTACAATGCCAGCTACGGTTTCTGGGGTCTGATTATTTTGATGAATTGGCAGCAGATAGGTTATATGATGATAATTTATGTGGCAGGTATTCAGAATGTTCCAAGTGATTTAATTGAAGCAGCTAAGATTGACGGAGCTAGTTCATGGCAGATACTAAAGAGTGTAACCATACCGATGGTTATGTCCTCTTTTACTATTTGTCTGTTCTTGACCCTTACCAATTCCTTTAAACTCTTTGACCAGAACTTAGCGTTGACGGCAGGTCTTCCCTCCAGAAAGACAGCCATGTTGGCGTTGGACATTTATAACACATTCTATGGAAGAACCGGCTGGGAAGGTGTCGGTCAGGCGAAAGCAGTGGTATTCTTTATTATAGTAGCAGTCATTTCTCTGACACAGTTGGTTGTTACCAGAAGTAAGGAGGTTGAAAACTAATGGCTAGAACGAAAAAACAAAAAGAATTAGATATGGTGGATTCTCCTTTGGTTTCCAAAGGACAGGGAATAGCAATTGGAATTTTCCTTACTGTTCTTGCAATACTTTTCCTGGCACCGATACTTATTGTACTGCTCAACTCCTTTAAAAGCAGGCTTTACATCAGTGATGCACCATTCAGTCTGCCAAATTCCAAAACCTTTGTGGGACTGAGCAATTATACCGATGGTGCAGTAAAAATTGGCTTTTTTCAATCCTTTGGATGGTCTTTGTTTATTACCGTTGCCTCCGTTCTGGTAATTGTATTGCTGACAGCCATGACAGCTTGGGTTATCACCAGAATTAAGTCAAAATTTACCAGTACATTGTACTTTTTATTTTCCTTTGCTATGATTGTTCCATTCCAGATGGTAATGTTTACTATGACTTTTGTAGCAAATAGATTGCATTTAGACAATCCTATTGGTATAATAGTGATCTACCTTGGTTTCGGTTCGGGTTTGTCCGTATTTATGTTCAGTGGTTTTGTTAAGGCAATTCCCATTGCCATGGAGGAAGCTGCTATGATTGACGGATGTAACCCGCTGCAGACTTTCTTTAACGTTGTATTTCCAATGTTAAAGCCTACGGCAATCACCATAGCAATTTTGAATGCTATGTGGGTTTGGAATGACTACCTGCTGCCTTATCTGATTTTAGGTACCGAGAGAAAGACCATTCCGATTGCAATTCAATACCTGCGTGGTGGTTATGGTTCCATAGATATGGGAGCCATGATGGCGATGTTAGTGTTGGCAATTATACCGATTATTATCTTCTATCTCACCTGTCAGAAATATATTATTAAGGGTGTTGTAGCAGGTGCCGTAAAAGGTTAATATTCTTAGAGTGCTTTTTTGTAAAGGCACTCTAAAATTACTATAATAAAAAGAGAGGATAAAGATATGAGAGCTAGTGGTGTATTATTACCAATTTCCAGTTTGCCTTCCGAATATGGAATTGGTACTTTTTCAAAAGAAGCCTACAGATTTGTAGACAAATTAGAGGAAGCAGGTCAGTCCTATTGGCAGATCCTTCCTTTAGGTCCCACGGGATATGGAGATTCTCCTTATCAGTCATTTTCCACCTTTGCAGGAAATCCCTATTATATTGATTTGGAAGCACTGATGAATGAGGGGCTTTTGACCAGAGAAGAGTTAGACGCCTGTGATTTCAAAGATAATGATCAATATGTCAACTATGAAAAGATTTACTTTGCACGTTTTGACATTTTGAGAAAGGCATATGAGAGAAGCAATATCAGAGAAAATCAGGATTTTGTTGCCTTTCAGGAAAAAAATGCATTTTGGTTAAATGACTATGCATTGTATATGGCTGTAAAAAATAAGTTTGAAGGCAAGGCATGGATAGAGTGGGATATGGATATCCGCATGAGAGAGGCCAAGGCATTGAAAGCATACAGGGCAGAACTGGAAGATGAAATTACATTTTATCAGTTCCAGCAGTATTTATTTGCAAAGCAGTGGAAGAATTTAAAGGATTATGCCAATGAAAAGGGAATTAAGATTATTGGGGATATTCCCATTTATGTGGCTTTTGACGGTGCAGACAGCTGGTCCAATCCAAAATTATTCCAATTTGATGAAAACTATCTGCCCATAGCAGTGGCAGGCTGTCCGCCGGATGCATTTTCTGCCACAGGTCAGCTTTGGGGAAATCCCTTATATGATTGGGATTATCATAAGAGAACCGGATATAAGTGGTGGATTCAGAGAGTACAGTATTGCTTTGAAATGTATGATGTGGTTCGTATCGACCATTTCAGAGGATTTGATGAATATTATTCCATTCCATATGGTGAGGAAACTGCCGTTAATGGAGAATGGATGCCGGGACCGGGATATGACCTATTTAAAAAGCTAAATTCCAAATTAGGGGATATGGAAATCATTGCAGAGGATTTAGGATTTTTAACAGATACCGTATTAGAACTTTTAGAGCAGTGTGGTTATCCGGGAATGAAGATTTTACAGTTTGCCTTTGATTCCAGAGAAGACAGCGATTATCTTCCCCATAATTACCCAAAGAACTGTATTGTATACACAGGTACCCATGATAATGATACTCTCCGGGGATGGTATAGCGTGCTTTCTGAAAGTGACAAAAAGTTTGCAGCAGAATATATGAATACTCCTGAGGGAGCAGGTGAGAATGAGATTTTGTGGGATATTATTCGTCTGGCTATGGCAAGTGTGGCAGATACCTGTATTATTCCATTTCAGGATTATTTAGATCTGGGTTCTGAGGCAAGAATCAATACACCTTCCACCTTAGGCAGTAACTGGGAGTGGCGTATGGGCAAGGATGACTTTACCACAGAAGTTGCAGAACGCATAAAATATTTAACAAAATTGTATGCCAGACTAAATGAGAAGGAAGAAGAGGAAGAGGTATAGACAATAAAGGTGATGGGGAAATATGGGAACAATAACCATTAAGGATGTGGCGAAATTGTGCGGAGTTGGGGTAAGTACAGTTTCCAGAGCCATCAATGACCATCCTGATATTAATCCGGAGACGAAGCAGATGATTATGAAGGTCATTGAGGAGAATAATTATATTCCCAATAATAGTGCCAGAAATCTGAAACGTTCTGATTCCAAGACCATTGCGGTGCTGGTAAAGGGTGTGGACAATCCTTTTTTTGGAAAAATGATACGTGTCATAGAGGAAGAAATAAGGAAAAAGAAATATTCTATGGTGGTGCACCATGTGGAAGCACAAGAGGGTGAGGTGGCGGCCGCCTTGGAGCTGGAGCGGCAGAAAAAGCTTTGCGGCATGATATTTCTTGGGGGTTTTTATTCAGAAACATCAGAAGATCTCGCAAAGGTAAAGGTGCCGGTGGTGTTAGTTACAAGTGCAAAACCGCAGTTAGAGGCGAATGCAGGTTATTCATCTGTTTCTGTGGATGATGTGAAAGAGAGCTATCGAATGGTAGATTATCTCTGCGAATTGGGGCATGAGCGTATTGCCATACTTACAGCTACTATGTATGATGAAAGTGTGGGTAAGCTGCGTTTACAAGGTTATAAGAAAGCACTGCAGAAACACAATATTGAAATAAATGAAAATTTGATTAAGTATATGAAGGACAGCGAGGATTATTCTATGAAATGTGGTTATATACTTATGAAAGAGTTGTTGGAGTCCAAAGAGGAGATTAGCAGTGTATTTGCCATATCGGATAGCCTGGCTATCGGCGCCTGCCGGGCAATCCATGAGGCAGGGCTTGGAGTGCCGGAAGATATTGCGGTGGCTGGTTTTGATGGGCTTGATATAGGTGCCTATTATACTCCCACACTTACCACCATTGTTCAGCCAGTGGAGGAAATTGCCAAGGAGGCAGCAAAAATATTATTTCATGTGATTAAAAAGAAAACAATACACACTCATAAGTTCTTCGAAGGAGAACTTGTGGTAAGGGAATCTACAAACGAAAAAGACTCTGCCCACTAAGGTTGGCGGAGTTTTCCTCATTTTTGGAATCGTTAGAATATAGTAAAATTTGGGTAACTGTTCAATAGGTCTGTGCATTTACTGCACAGACCGTAAGAAAAAGTGGAT
>CAMWHJ010000114.1 GCA_947174015.1 uncultured Lachnospiraceae bacterium
AGGCAATTTTGCATGGTTCTTTGCTTGTAACTATGAAGGTACTGAATAGTTACAATATTTTATAGATAAGGTAAGGATGGATTCCAATGAGAATTGGTAAGATACCAGTAAACGTTTTGAAACGTTCCATATTAAGAGAATTGCATAATCCTAAGGGGAATGAAGTGATAAGAGGAGCCGAAGTGGGGGCAGACAATGCCCTGCTTCGGCTTAATATGCGTGAAACGGCAGTGATGAATACCCAAAGTTATCAGGCACACAGTGAATGTTTTGCAGCCATGGCAGTGTATAGGGCAGTGAATAATCTGGTCTGTGACGGTGCAAAACCTATTGCGGTTACGGTGGCATTTACACTGCCAAAACAATTTAGCGAACAGCGATTGAAGTCTTATATGCAGGCAATCACAAAGGTAGCGGCAGAATGTAATATTGATATTGTGGGCGGTGATACAAAGATTTTTGGCGGAGTCACAACACCGGTGGTTACAGTAACAGGGATTGGCAGGGTCTGCCATAATAAAAATATGAACAGCAGAAAAGTGACTGCTGGTCAGGAACTGGTGGTGTCAAAATGGATTGGTATGGAAGGTGCCGTTTTGCTTGCAAAGGAAAAGGAAGAGGAACTGAGGCAGCGTTATCCCTATGCTATGATGGAAGTGGTAAAGGGGTTGGACAGAGGGCTTTCTGTATGTGCAGAGGCTTATTTTGCAGCAGAAGCAGGAGCCGGAGGATTGCATGATTTATCTGAAGGCGGTATTTTAGGCGGTCTTTGGGAGTTTGCGGAGCATTATCGTGTGGGGTTGGAGGTGGAACTGAAAAAGATTCCGGTGAAACAGGAAATCATTGAGATTTGTGAGTATTTTGAACTGAATCCTTATGCCCTCTGTTCCGGTGGTTCACTGCTGATGGCTGTGGATGAGGGAGATATGCTGGTACAGAAATTGCAGGAAATGGGTATCCGGGCCTCTGTTATCGGTAAAGTGACAAAGAGTAATGACAGGGTGATTTACAATGGAGACGAAAAACGATATTTAGATCGACCTCAGGCAGATGAGATATACAAGGTTTGCTTTTCTAATTCTAAGTGATGATTTCTAAGCAAACTCTTTGCAGGGAAGGCATATAAGGTATAAGTTTTGTATAGATGGAAAGTAACTGTTCAGTAGGTCTGTGCATTTACTGCACAGACCGTAAGAAAAAGTGGATATAACAGGCAAAGAACCATTGCCGTAGGCAATTTTGCATGGTTCTTTGCTTGTAACTATAAAGGTACTGAATAGTTACGATGGAAAAAGTTTTGAGTGTATATATAAAATTTGTAATGCTATTTTCTCCAGTGTATGGAAGAAAAAGGAGGAGTGTTATATGAGAGAGAAGATTCTAATGTTTATAGAAAAGAACAGCCGTATTGATTTAAAAGAATTGGCAGTTATGCTGGGTGTGGATGAAGTGATGGTTGCCAATGAGTTGGAGATTATGGAGCAGGAGGGAATTATCTGTGGTTATCATACCATGATTGACTGGTCAAAGACTTCCACAGAAAAAGTTACCGCATTAATTGAAGTGCGTGTGACACCACAGCGAGGACAGGGCTTTGACAATGTGGCGGAGCGGATTTACAAGTATCCGGAGGTGCAGTCAGTTTACTTGATTTCCGGTGGCTTTGACTTGATGGTAATCTTAGAGGGAAAGACTTTGCGTCAGGTATCCCAGTTTGTATCCGATAAGCTGTCCACTTTAGAACCGGTGCTTAGTACAGCAACCCATTTTATCTTAAAAAAATATAAAGAACATGGTACGGTTCTGTGTACTGGGGAAAGTGATGAAAGGATGTTGGTGACACCATGAGAAATCCACTGTCAGATAAAGTAGTAGAGATTAAGCCTTCAGGAATTCGCAAATTTTTTGATATTGTCAGTGAGATGAAGGATGCTATTTCCCTTGGTGTGGGTGAACCGGATTTTGATACTCCATGGCATATTCGGGATGAGGGGATTTATGCATTAGAGCGGGGTAAGACTTTCTATACCTCAAATGCGGGACTTATGGAGCTTCGGCAGGAAATTGCAGCTTATTTAAAAAGGCGTATTCAGACGGAATATGACCCGAAATCAGAAATATTGATTACCGTAGGGGGAAGCGAAGCCATTGATTTGGCACTGCGTGCCATGATCAATCCGGGGGATGAGGTGCTGATTCCTCAGCCAAGCTATGTATCTTATCTGCCTTGTGCCGTTTTGGCAGATGCTGTGCCGGTTGTGATTGATTTAAAGGAAGAAAATCAGTTCCGTCTTACCAAGGCGGAACTGCTGTCACATATTACCCCAAAGAGTAAGATTTTGGTGCTGCCCTTTCCCAATAATCCCACTGGTGCCATTATGGAACAGAGGGATTTGGAGGAGATTGCACAGGTGGTTATTGACCATGATTTGTTTGTGATTTCGGATGAGATATATGCAGAACTCAGCTATAAGGAAGAGCATGTGTCCATAGCATCTCTGCCGGGAATGAAAGAACGTACGGTTTTGATCAATGGATTTTCTAAGGCATATGCCATGACAGGCTGGAGGCTGGGTTATGCCTGTGCTCCAAAGTTGATTATGGAGCAGATGACGAAGATACATCAGTTTGCCATAATGTGTGCACCCACTAATTCTCAGTATGCAGCGGTGGAGGCCCTGCGAAATGGAGATGAGGATGTGGCAATGATGCGGGAATCCTATAATCAAAGAAGGCGGTATCTGCTGCACCGTTTTCAGGAGATGGGATTACAGTGTTTTGAACCCTATGGAGCCTTTTATGTGTTTCCCTGTATTAAGGAATTTGGCATGACTTCGGAGGAATTTGCCACCAGATTTCTTCAGGAGGAAAAGGTGGCAGTGGTACCGGGAACAGCGTTTGGTGACTGTGGCGAGGGATTTCTTCGAATTTCCTATGCTTATTCCTTGGAGAATCTTAAGGTGGCGTTGGGAAGATTGGAACGTTTTATAGAGAAGCTGAGAAACGAGAAGAATTAGAGGAAATCAGGAGGTAGACATGGCAAAGTTAAACATTGTACTGCATCAACCGGAGATACCGGCAAATACAGGGAATATTGGAAGAACCTGTGTGGCAACCGGCACCAGGCTTCATTTGATTGAGCCTTTGGGTTTTCGGTTAAATGAAAAGGAGATCAAGCGTGCAGGTATGGATTATTGGGATGATTTAGAGGTGATCCGCTATGTGAATTATGAGGAATTTTTAGAAAAAAATCCGGAAGCTAAGATTTACTATGCTACCACAAAGGCACAACATACATATACTGAGGTAAGGTATGAGCCGGATTGTTATATTATGTTTGGCAAGGAAAGTGGGGGAATTCCAGAGGAAATTCTGGTGAATAACGCAGATACCTGTATCCGGATTCCAATGTTGGATTCCATCCGGTCATTGAATTTATCTAATTCGGTGGCTATTGTGCTGTATGAGGCACTGCGGCAGAATAACTTTGACCATATGCAGATGGCGGGGGAATTGCATAGGCTGCAGTGGTAGAGGGGAAAGATTAGATATTAGATAGAGAATGGCAGAGAAATTATGGAGGGGAATGTAGTGGGAATCTATTTAAATCCGGGGAATGATATTTTTAGAGAGAGCGTTGCGAAAGAGATATATGTGGATAAGTCTTTATTGATAGATAAAGTATGGAACAATGCAAAACGAAGGAATAAAATGCATTGGCTTACACAGTCAGCCTTGCTTATATTACCGCAAAGGAACATTATACCATTGTACGGGAACTTCCCACAGGAAAGGGTTTTGCGGATATGGTATTTATTCCCAAGAAAGACAAGCCGGCTATGGTGGTGGAATTAAAATTTGCTCAGGGTGCAGAGACAGGAATAGCTCAGATAAAGGAGAAGAAATACTATTTGGGGATAGAAAAGTAATGAAGTAGAAAATATTTTTAGTAACAATAATCTAGGGAAGTTTGTTACGTTTTTTTGAATTATAAGTATGTGAATAGGAACGTTTATTAGGTTATAATGACGTTCATTAGATTATGTTTGCATTGTGCCAAAAGTTCTGTTACGATGAGAAAGTGTTTTAGTTTACATATGAAATTCACAACTGAGTGTATGGCAGAATTGAAAGAAACTACAAACAAGCAATTTTTTAAGGGGGGTATCATAATGGAAATGACAAGTGATGGAATGTTAGTAATGCCAAGCAGTTATGCGGTAATGAATGAAGAGGAGATGACATATATGGATGGGGGTGACAAGTATAAGAGTGCATTCAAGGTAGTGTGGAATTGCCTCTAGTATTTGAACAGATATGAAAAAAAATATAAGAAAACAAAGTATTACTATTGTGTTTGCTGTTTTTATAGTTTGCACATTAGCAGTTATCTTTAGTTATTCGCTCTTTTTTATGGGAGTTACGGATAAAAATAGATACAGAGAGTTTCAAAATTATACAGGATGTAGTGAACTTGCTATTTTTCCCACGGAGTTGGCAGCGGAATCAATAGAGGAGTATTTTTATCTAAATTGTGAATTGCCGCTGGATTCTTTGTGTGAGATATATTTAAAATGCAAATATGAAAAGGCGACATATGAGGAAGAGGTGGAACGCTTACAGAGTATTGGAAATATAAGATTAGATACCATGCATTTTCAGCATGATGCTTATGTTTCCATGTATAATTCCACATATGAATATGCCTTGCTGCTGCCGGAGGATAATACAATTGTATATATTAACACACAGGGAATTTATCCAAATAAACTTGCAGGACTTCGTTTTGCAAAAGAATATTTGCCGGACGATTTTATGAAGGATATTGAATACACAGGAGACAGCCGTAAGAACTTTTCTATATATTAAGATTCAGGAAGGAAGCTTTTAAAATAGGAGCTTACCGCTTTTTGGCAAAGCCTTTTCAAAGAGAAGAAGTGTTCATTAGATTTTTTTGAATGAAAACCCTAATCCCCCAGCTATGCTGGGGAGAATAGAGTAAGCAGTAGTGTTAAGGACAGCATAAAAAAGCCTCCTATGATACAATGAGAATGGTGTCGCAAGCCAAACTCAAAGTAAAGGAGGCGCTCCTCAATGGACAGTAAAAGTTTATCACATACGAAGTGGAAATGCCAGTATCATATAGTATTTATACCAAAATATCGAAAAAACAGTTATATGGAAGAGTGCGAGAGGATGTACGAGAGGTAATAAAAACGCTATGCACTTATAAAGGTGTGGAAATTGTGAAAGGTGCTGTATGTATAGAACATGTACATTTATGCGTGTGTATTCCGCCAAAAATGAGCGTCTCAAGTTTTATGGGATATTTAAAAGGAAAGAGTGCATCGATGATTTATGACAGACATCCAGAATTGCAAAGCAAATGGAGCAAAGCCTTTTGGGCAAGAGGGTATTATGTAGCAACCATAGGCAATATTACAGAGGATGCAATAAAGAAATATATACAAGAGCAATCCGAAGAATCAAGAAAAGAAGATAGCAATGGAGCCACTTTTTAGCGATTGCCAGTAATAATGCTTGCGATACCCACCTTTTAGGCGAGCAGTAATGGAGCCCTTACAGGGCTAATATCAAACCACCAGTTGAACTGGTGGTTGGTGACTTAGATTTCGGCAGAATTAATTTTAAATTCTTCTAACGAATGAACGCTTGTAAAAGAAAATAAAATCAATTCTGCCGAATTTTCTTACTATTTTGATAAACTGAGAGTGTAATATAAAGTGTGTAAGTTACTGGTAACTAAACTTATGCACTTTAT
>CAMWHJ010000115.1 GCA_947174015.1 uncultured Lachnospiraceae bacterium
CCACTTTTTCTTACGGTCTGTGCAGTAAATGCACAGACCTACTGAACAGTTACATCTATTCTTCCTCTATGGCTGTATTTCTAAATGATGGTACTGAAATTAATCATCACTGTCTGTGCCCAGAACCTGCCCCACTTCCACCGGATAGCCTAACAAAAAACTTTCTGTGGTCATTCTTTTCTTTCCTGCCAGCTGTAACTCTGTGATGGCAAGTGTGCCCTTGGCGGTTTTTACCAGCAGACTTTTCTTGGTTTTTTCCACAATGGTGCCGGGCTTTCCTTCATATTCCTTATCTATGACCTCTGCCGCCCAAATCTTTAAGGTCTTGCCATCCAATGAGGTATAAGCCGAAGGCCATGGATTTAAGCCTCGAATAAGATGTTCGATCTCTGCTGCTTCCTTTTGAAAGTCAATCAACCCCAGTTCCTTGCGGAGCATCTTGGCATAGCAGGAATCCGAATCTGTCTGAGGTGTTCTGACTGCTGTACCTGCCTCTATCTCCTTCATGGTATCTACACAAAGCTTTGCTCCTGCCTCTGCCAGCTTATCATGATAGGTTCCTCCCGTTTCCTTTTTTTCTATGGGAACCACAACCTTGGAAATCATATCTCCGGTATCCAAACCTTCATTCATCTGCATAATGGTTACACCGGACTCTTTCTCTCCATCGATAATAACCCACTGTATGGGGGCGGCACCACGATATTTTGGCAGCAGGGAGGCATGAACGTTGATGCAGCCGTATGGACACATATTTAAGATTTCCTTGGGCAGAATCTGACCAAAGGCAGCCACCACACAGATATCTGCCTGATAGCTTTTTAATTTTTCTATGGCTGATGATTCCTTAATTTTTACCGGCTGGAATACCTCTATATTTTTCGAGACTGCAAATTCCTTCACCGGAGTAAACTGCATGGCATGTCCCCTTCCTTTTGGTTTGTCCGGCTGGGTCACCACAAGGCAGACTTCATGACCTGCCTGATAGATCGCCTCTAAAGTTCCCACCGAAAACTCCGGTGTACCCATAAATATTACCTTCATCTTACATCCTCCTAACCGTCGCTGCCATAAACTTCAAATTCAATCACCCCTACTTCATTTCTACTCCTCATCATATTCCACATTTTCCAGTTCACCTTCCACTTTATCCACATATAAAATGCCTTCCAAATGATCACATTCGTGACAAATGGCTCTTGCCAGCAATCCTTCTGCCTCCAGTTCAAATTCTTCCATATTCTCATCATAGGCACGCACCTTAACAAAATCAGGTCTGGTAACTACACCTGACTTGCCCGGCAGACTTAAACATCCCTCATCCCCTGTCTGCTCTCCGGCACTGTCCACAATCACCGGATTAATAAACAAATATGGTTCTTCTCCCACATCAATAACCATAATCCGCTTTAATACTCCTACCTGTGGTGCCGCCAATCCCACACCATTGCTTTCATACATAGTTTCAAACATATCATCAATCAGAGTTTCAATTCTCTGGGTAACTTCTTTTACTTCCCTGCATTTTTTTCTCAGGATATCATCACCCATAACTCTTATTGTTCTTAATGCCATTGCAGTTTCCTCCGTATTCTTTCTCTATTCCTTGTTACTAATAAGTATTCATTGGATTAAAATCAAATTGAATAAAAATATTTCCTCCCAAAAGATATTTTCTCCCATATTCCTCCACAATATCTTTTGCCTTAGTCAGTATATCATACTTCTGGTGTTTTATGTAGATTACTTTTCGATAATAATCCTGAATCTTTGTCACTGTGGCATCTGCCGGTCCAATCAATACCATATCTTGAAAGTCTGCCTGAATTAACTGATTTTTCATCTGCAATACCGCCTTTTCCAAACTTTCAAGATCCATGGAAGTAATGAGAATTGCCAATAAATTCTTTATCGGCGGATAATTTGACAACAGACGATAGTTGATTTCCTGCTGATAAAACTCCTGATAGTCCTGCTTTGCTGCTGCCTGTATACTGTAATTCTCCGGGTTGTAGGTCTGAATCAGCATAATGCCCTTTCGTTCCCCTCGTCCTGCCCTTCCTGCCGCCTGTGTCAGCAATGCAAAGGTACGCTCTGCGGCATGGTAATCATTGGCGTATAAAGACATATCTGCTGCCAGCGCTGCCACCAAGGTGACCTTTGGAAAATCATGTCCTTTTACAATCATCTGGGTTCCCACCAAAATATCTGCCTCTCCTCTGGCAAATACAGATAGAATCTTTTGGTGTCCCTCTTTATTCTTGGTGGTATCCATGTCCATCCGAAGTACCCTCGCCTGTGGAAATTCCCGCCGAATCAGCTCCTCGATCTGCTGGGTGCCTGCTTTGAACGCACCAATATACTTACTGTGACATTTGGGACAACTCTGAAAAACCTTTGTCTCATAACCACAGTAATGGCACACCATGTTTCCATGGTTGTGGAGGGAGAGAGAGACATCACAATGGGGACACTTTACCACCTGACCACAGGAACGGCAGGACACAAAACCTGCATAGCCCCGGCGGTTAATAAACAGCATAATCTGCTCCTTTTTCGCCAGACGATCTTCTATCAGTCCATAAAGCCTCCTGCTTAAAACAGATCGGTTTCCCTGCCTCAGTTCCTGCCGCAAATCTATAATTTCTGTTTCTGCCATATCACGTCCGGCAAACCTCTCTGGCAGTTGGTAAAGTTTAAATGTACCCATTTGTGCTGCATAATAAGATTCCACTGAGGGTGTGGCAGAACCCAGCACCACAAAGCCTTGATTCTGTGCTGCACGCTCCATGGCCACCTCTCTTGCATGATACTTGGGCATAGTCTCGCTTTTATAAGTACTCTCATGTTCCTCATCTATCACGATAATGCCCAGATTTTTAAAGGGAGTAAACAGGGCGGATCTGGGACCCACCATAATATCAATTTCCCCCTTCATAGCACGTTCAAACTGATCAAACCGTTCGCCCTTGGACAGTCTGGAATGCATAAAGGACACCCGCTCACCAAAAAGCTGCTGAAACCGTTCCACGGTCTGAAAGGTCAAAGCAATCTCTGGAATCAGCAAAATCGCCTGTCTCCCCTCTGCAATGGTGCGCCGGATTAATTCCATGTAGACCACAGTCTTTCCACTTCCGGTAACCCCCTGCAATAAATGTGCTTTGGGCGGTACATAGGAATGGGCATCCTGCCAGATGGCATCGGTGCAGGCAAGCTGATGGTCGGTAAGGTTCATCTCATACTCTGACAGCTCCTGTGACTGTCTCAGTCCACCCTTGGGATTGCGGTAATTCCGCTGCTTGGCAACCGTGATAACCCCAGCTTCTTCCAGACTCTTTATCACTGGTGTGGTTGCCTGCTTGGCTTTCAAGGCAGTGCTTTTTTGCAGCGTGTGGTTAGGTGCATCTAACAAAGCCTGCAACAGTCTGACTTTTGCCTTATAATGTTTTTCCTGATAAATGGAAAGCAGCTTATAGCTTTCTGCCGGAGTCAGCTTTAATGACAGAATACTGTCCTCGGATGCCTGTACCTTCTGTTTTAAAGGAATCACTGTCTTTAATGCCTGCAAGGTGGTACACCCATAGTTTTTCCGAATAAATTCTGCCAACCGGATAAACTCCTGCTCCACTCCCTGTTCCTTTGCCAGCACTCCCGTCACCGACTTGATTTTGTTCCTGTCATAATCACACTGTTCTGTGATGCCCACCACATAGCCCTTGGTAAGCCGGTTGCCGGTGCCGAAGGGAAATTGCACCACAGAACCCACCATGATTTCTTCTTCTAATTCCTTTGGAATGGCAAACTGGAAAATTTTATCTAATTTTTCATGAGAGATATCAACAATGATATTTGCATAAGTCATAGATGCTCTGCCTGTATCCTTTCCTTATGGATTCTTTTTCTCTGCTAAAATTTCCTGAATCAGCACACGCTCATCCATTGGGTATTTCTTGCCCTTAATTTCCTGATAATCCTCATGCCCCTTGCCTGCCAGCACAATCACATCTCCCTCTTCTCCATGCTGGATGGCATAGCGGATAGCATCTTTTCGGTCAGCGATCTCTACATATTGCCCTTGGGTTTTTCCGATACCAATTTTAATGTCGTCTATAATTGCCTGTGGTTCCTCGTCTCTGGGATTGTCTGAGGTGATAATGGTTAAGTCTGCATGTTTACCAGAAATTTCTCCCATCTCATATCTTCTCAACTTTGAGCGATTACCTCCGCAGCCAAACACGCACACCAGCCTTTTGGGCTGATATTCTTTCAGGGTGGTAAGCAAACTTTCCAAACTCATGGCATTATGAGCATAATCAATCATCAATGTAAACTTATCAGACACCTTTACCATCTCAATTCTGCCTTTCACCTTGGCTGCCTTCAATGCCTTTTGAATATTCTCCCTGGATACGCCAAAGTGCAGGCAGATGGCAATAGCAGTCAATGAATTATATACACTGAATTTTCCCGGAATATCAATTTCCACATCCATCTCAATGATACCTTTTGTCTGATATTTTACTCCTAGATATCCCGGTTTCTTTAATAATTCCACATTCTCTGCACGCAAGTCTGCTTTTTCTGAAAAGCCGAAGGTCTGAAGCTTACAAAGGGCATGACTCATGACTCTTTCGAAATGTTCATCATCCACATTGGCAATTCCATAACGACACTGGGAAAACAGCATCCCCTTGCATGTCATATATTCCTCAAAGCTTTTATGTTCATTGGGTCCGATATGATCCGGTTCCAAGTTGGTAAAAATACCGATTTCAAAGATAAAACCGGCAGTTCTATGAAGCATTAAGCCCTGAGAAGAAACCTCCATCACCACAGTGTCACAGCCTGCGTCTGCCATTTCCCGAAATGTCTTCTGAATCACCATGGATTCTGGTGTGGTGTTCTTTGCAGGAATGTGCTTATCCCCAATGATAGTTTCAATGGTTCCGATTAAACCCACCTTGTGACCTGCATTCTCCAAAATGGATTTTACCATATAAGTTGTGGTGGTTTTGCCCTTTGTTCCTGTGATTCCGATGACTTTCATTTCATCTGCCGGGTAATCGTAGAATGCCGCTGAAATCACTGCCATGGCATAGCGGGTATTTGCCACTTCCACAATGGTTACTCCCGGAAATTTTCCCACTTCCTTTTCCACCACCAGAACCTTGGCACCCTTTTCTACCACTTCCTTTGCAAAGTCATGTCCGTCAAAGGCGGCACCAGAAATGCAGAAAAACAGTGAGTTTTCTGTTACCTTTCTGGAGTCATTGACAATGTCAGAAATCTCCGTTTCCATATCACCAGTAATATTTATGGTGTCTAAACGCTCTATCAGTTGGGATAATTTTATCATTTTGCCCTTCCCCTTTCGAATATATGTTCTTTACTTTATCCAAAATGCTCATGCAAGCATGGTACTTGGCTCATTGCTCGCAGAAATGAATTTCACTTAGAATAGAATATCATAAGAAGAGAAAAGTTGCAATCATTGAGAATGTACTATCGCTCTTTGACAGCAACAACAAAAGTCCTATATCATTCAAACAATAGAAAGTACGCTCGCGAACTTTCTATTGTCATGAATAAGGGCAGAACCAATAAAAATCAGCTCTGCCCTGTTTACTGTTTATATATTTGTTTGTAACTATTCAGTACCTTCATAGTTACGAGCAAAGAACCATGCAAAATTGCC
>CAMWHJ010000116.1 GCA_947174015.1 uncultured Lachnospiraceae bacterium
ACCTAATTCTTCCCACATAATTTCTTCCTCCAATTTCATAACTTCCGATTTGTATTTCTAATAGAATACCACAATCACGCTCATATTTCTATTGCATTTTCATTAAATTTCTTCCTCCCTCCGCTTAGTCCTGCCTTGCTGTCTTTCCTGCTGTCGGCTCTCATTCTGCTCCCCATTCCCCATTTTCTGTGAGAGGGCGCAAAGTTCACTAAAGGGTAGCAAGCGTAGCTTGCGAAGGGGAATTGTCGTTTCCCCTTTTGGCTGTCGTAAGACAGACAACACCCTCCGCAGGGCACACGATGTCCGGTGGACATCGACTCTGTGCCTACCGAAGCGGAGCGGAGACCCATGCAAGTGAAACTTGCCTCTATGTGCATAATCCAATGCCTTGAAAATGGCATTGGAATTAGTCCTCGAATATCTTTATTGCACCAATAATCAATCAGCCAGACAGCTTTTTCATCATTACTTACAACATTCAATGATTCTAAGTATTCTTTTTTGTCCTCTGTAATCTTCTTTTTCAAATCTTCATAAGACAGGCTTTTAATTATCTTCTCTGTGCTTTCCCTTACCTCAAATATATAAGAATACAATTCTTTCAAATTAAGCTGTTTCGAAAAATCTGCAATCTGTTCCTTTACAAGTTCATTTCCTGTTGTTATAATGGACGAATGGATACGCTTTTGATAATTTCCTGCAAAAAATATCTGTTCATCTCCCCCCTATCAGGGTATGCGCAACAATATCCTCAATGCGGAAAATATGCCAAATGGAATAGGCAATCGTTTTACTGTGATAACCGTCCGCATTGTTTTATTTTGTTCAGCCCATTCTTTATTCATAATCCATTATTCTCCATTTCCCAAACAACAGAGTTCAAAAGCCAGCCGAAAATAAAAGCCAGCTTTTGAAACCACTAATCTTACTCTGCTGTTTTCTTAATCGGAATCCACACCTCTGTATAATAGTTTTCATCACTGGTTCCGTTCGGATATTTGTCCAGTGCATCATACATTTCCACACAATATCCCGCCGCAAACTCATAGTCATGTAATGCGGGAAGCCATTCAGAAAATATCTTTTCATTCACTCCCTGCAAAGACTGTGGAAGTGCACCTCTACATGGGAAAACTGCCCATGTGAATGCTGGGATTGTTTTTACCGTAAATCCCTCTGGAATATCTTTTGATGGATTATAAATATCCGCAATCAGATACTCAAAACGCTCGTCTCCCATTTGCGGGTCAATATTGATTCCAAACATTCCGCAAACATATTTCCCATTTCCTAATGCATAATGATCCTGCCAAAATAAAGGAATGTCCTGTTTTGCGTTTTGGTAGCTGAACTCCCTTGACACTGCCAACACCGTAAAAGCCTCTTTTTTTGTAATTCTGTAATCCATAGCATAACCGCCTTTCAATGATATTGTTAATTGTAGCGGTGCAAATGCCTTAAGCATGGTCTTATCCCTCCGCACAACAGAAGGTGAATACCCATGAAAGCGGGTAAAAGCCTTCGTAAAGCTGTCAGGTGAATCGTATCCGTATTTCATCGCTAATTCCATAACTGTAACATCTTCCGCAAGCAGTTCCTGCCCTGCAAGTGCAAGCTTGCGGTTTCTGATATATTCCGTAATGGAATATCCACATAAGATACTAAATCCCTTATGGAAATAAAACGGGGAAACATGAACATGAGCTGCCACGTCATACATGGTAATATCCTCTGTTATATGCTTTTCAATGTAGCTGACTGCCTCCTTGACTACTTCTGTCCATTCCATGTTGTAAAACCTCCTTCGCTACGATTACAGTATACTATTTGGATTTTCATACGTCCCGACATTATTTGTCCTCTTTTGTCATGCCGTTTATGAAGTTGTCCAACTATTTGATTTTATCACATATCTTTTTATAATCCCATTAAATTCTGCTTAAACTTCCTTTGCCTTATTCCGTTCAATCATCATCTGCCTTGCCCGTTCCCTCTGCTCGTATCTTGTGAATTTCATAGTTCCATTCCTGCCTTTCCTTTTCGCTCCATTCCGTGCTGTTTTCCCTCGGTAACTGTCGGCTCTTTTAATTGTTCCTCAATCACTGACACCTTGATATAGTGCATGGTGCAGTCCCGGTGCAGATTGCGGTATCTGCATCATAAGTCTTTCCGTTCTGCCTGAACTGTTAAAAGACTTTCAAGGCAGAAGCCCCAAAAGTCTTTTTCCTTATTCCTTATTTTCCTGCAACGCCCCCCTGTCTTCATGTGCCGGCACATAGATTATGGATAATTTCAGAGGCTCGGAACCTGTGTTCCACACATTGTACCAAGTCCCTGCCGGAACAAAAGCCACATCACCAAAAGAGACATATTGCTGAGCCATACGATTTCGGTCAGCCCCCATCTGAATCAGTCCCTGCCCTTGTTCTACCCGAATCATCTGCTCTATATCACGAATCATTTCTAATCCCAGATTCTCCCAAATAGGAACACTCATCAAAGTCATCTGCATCTGTTCCCCAGTCCAGTAAGCCCTTCGAAAATTAGAATTCTGCCCCGATTCCCATACCATATTGCCCACATGAGGATGAGGACCGTAATCTCCGGAATAATTGTAGTATGTATACATAAATACTCCTGCCAATGATCTCCTCCTATATATATGCCTGCTGCCGGTGTCTCATTACAAAAAGTCTGAGAAAGTCGTCTGCTCTCCTGACCTCGAAATGAATGTATTTGCCTTGCTTAATTTCCGGTGCTCTCATACCGTTTTACACTGAAACGCCAAAAGCCATAGGCAATAAGATATACAAAAAATCCCACAAAAGGAGCAATATAAATATAAAGCGTCGGATACTCTGCCATATCCGGTTTACGGAGAAGAAACTGTGCCGGGAAATAGTTTACAAAGGCAAAGGGAACCACATAAATCATCAAAGACTGTATCCATTTATTAAAAATGCTGATAGGATACCCTGCAAATTTTCGCATATTCCAATAAAAAATTTCCCGAAGACTGCCTGTCTCCACAAAATAAAAGCTGAATGCACTAAAAATAATAAAAATCCCGCCTTGAATCAGCACGCCGCTGATTACTGCCCCCAAATAGTATATAATGGTAGAAAAATTCCATGTAATTCCCACCTTTCCCGCTGACAGCACAAAAAGTAAAATTCCCAGTGTGCCATGTCCCAATGCTGCGATCACGTCTGCATTGTTGGAAATTAACTGTACCAAAAGTCCTCTGGGACGCAGCAAAAGCAAATCAAACCTGCCCTCTCGTATCATACAGGAGAAATCCCGTAAATCTGCATATAAAATCACAATGATACTGTAAGTTAAGAACAGCAAACTAAAGAGAAAAAGCATCTCATACACATTCCAGCCATGGATGGAATCAAATTTCAACAAGGTCAAATAGATCACTATTATCCCGGTTGCCTCTCTAAAAAATACAGCAAATGTGGCCAGAATGGTGTCTGCCCGATACTGCAAACGGCTTAGACAGCTCATTTTCAATGCCTGAATTGCTATTTTTAATTCACCAATCATTTTTCACCAAACCTTTCAAAAAGCAATATGCCCATACACTAACCCCCCTGTACCACAACTCGTCTTATGCCCTGCCGCCAGAACAGCTCTCCAATAAAATATAGAATTCCAATCCACAATAGCTGTGACAACAGGCTTTTTGCCAGCACAATTCCCTCTACCTGTCCTAAATAGATTTGTACCGGAACAAAATATATTGCCTGAAAAGGAGTATATGCCACAATTTTTCGCAAAGAATCCGGCATAAACCAAAGAGGCAGCATAGTGCCCGATAAAATATTCACCACCACATTTTTCATTACCATAATTCCCCATGTGCTGAAAATCCAAAAACACCATGTCTGCACAATAAAGCTTAACAGCCACAGAACCAGATACCCCAACATCACACTGACTGCCATCAGTAGGAGACTTTCCGGACTTTTGGGTTTACAGATACTTGTGTAACAGCAGGTAAAAAGCACTGCCGGCATAAAATGAAACAAAAGCTTAAATCCGCTGCTCCCAATATTTTCCGCCAACATGCGAAATTTAAAATTAACCGGTTTCAGCAGCTCATTGCTGATGGTTCCGTCCCGGTACTTGTTCTGCAAAAACATCTCATCAAAAGAAAACACCTCCGACAGCCCAAGAGAAATCAGAAAATTGGTGGCAACCATGGAAAAGGTAATGCCATCCACCTGACTCTTCTCTCCATACAGTGCCCGGTAAATGCTGCAAAAAATTACCACAGTCAGTACCGTATTCAGGATTCCCATAAATACTTCCATGGGATATGCAATCTGATTCTGAAATTTCTTTTTTGCAAATTCTATGTAAGCTCTCATGTTCTATCCACACCTTTCTCGTAAATATCCCGAATGATTGTGTCAATATCCGGTTCTTCAATGGTAATATCCGCCACCATATTTTTGGCGAATAAATTCTTCAATACCTGATTTATAGAGTCTTCACCATTCTCAAATGAGTATGTTTCTTTTTGTCCGTCCGCCAGCTCTATCACAAGATTTTTTTCGTTGGAATATTTTTTCTTTATCTCTTCCACTGTGCCGTCATATACCATTTTTCCCTGATCTATAATAATCAGACGACTGCATACCTTTTCAATATCCTGCATATCATGGGTGGTAAAAATCATGGTGGTATGTCTGGTTTGGTTCATATACTTAATAAATTCCCGAATTTTTTCCTTTGCCACCACATCCAGTCCAATGGTGGGTTCGTCAAAAAACACAAGCTTTGGATTGTGCAGCAAAGCTGCCACGATATCTCCCCTCATTCTCTGCCCCAAAGAAAGCTGGCGTACCGGCTGATGAAGAAACTCCTCCATATCCAAAAGCTCTACAAACTTTTCTAAGTTTTCCTCATAGATCTTTTGGGGAATTCGGTAAATACAACGCATCAATTCAAAGCTCTCTATCAGCGGCAGATCCCAGTTTAACTGTGATTTCTGTCCAAAAACCACACCAATATCCTTTACATACTGTTTTCGCTGCTTATAGGGAACATAACCGTTGATGATCACCTGTCCCTCCTGAGGATAAAGGATACCGGACAGCATTTTAATGGTGGTGGATTTACCGGCACCGTTGGGTCCGATAAAACCTACAATTTCTCCTTCCTGAATGGAAAAACTAATATCATTGACTGCCTGTTTTATCTCATAATGGCGGTGGAATAGTTGGCTTACGGAGGCTCTCATCCCCGAAGACCTCTTGGCTACCTTGTAGGATTTTTTGATATGGGATACTTGTATCATTGGCTGTGTCATGACTGCATGGCTCCTTTCTTTGATGTACGGTTTCAGTATTACTTTTTTCTATGAAAGTACCCTTTTTTTACTTCGGCAAAAAAACTGAATTCAAGTATTCCGACATGCATCTCATAACTTTCATTTATGGTGGTGCATTAAGGATGCATGGAGGTTTTGTAACTCTTCAGCACTTTCACTCTTTTTTATTTATTACATGTAACTATTCAGTACCTTCATAGTTACAAGCAAAGAACCATGCAAAATTGCCT
>CAMWHJ010000117.1 GCA_947174015.1 uncultured Lachnospiraceae bacterium
TCTTTGCCTGTTATATCCACTTTTTCTTACGGTCTGTGCAGTAAATGCACAGACTACTGAACAGTTACTGCATTTCTTTTTTTGCTACTTCATAGTGATAATATATCATACTTTTCTTATCGATATCTTCTTGCGTGACACCTCTGCATAAAATTAATTCATTATTCATTTGATCTAACATTTTGAAATCATCTTCTGAATTACTACTAGTTGACAAACAAATATATCCCGTGGTAAGTTCCATTTCTATTTGGACAATGGCACCCGACTGTAAAATCACTTCATATAAAGATGTTTTTAATTCAAAATTTTCTTTTGGATAATTTTCAATTTTGTTAAATAAAGCCTCAGTATCAACAGCACCATTTTCCAGATAAGAAATATCTTCTTTGTTCCAAAAAAGTTCACGGAATTGCAGCAATACATTTTTCACAATGATTTCCCTGTCTATGGAAGATAGCTGCCTTTTGATTCCTTTGTAGTTTGTTTCTATAAATTGTTCAACTTTCCGCATATCTGCTTCACGTGATTTCACCATGATATCATTCTCTCCTAATTATCAAGGTTTGCTTACAGTGGACCAAGAAGGTGCCATAGAACCATTATAGCCAAAAATATTTTTAAATGTAACATTTGTAAAACCTAATTTTACCTTAGTGGCATTTCCAACATTTACATTTGCCAATGTAACAGTTTCCGTATTATGGGCACTATAAAAAGGAATTGTCATGTACCTATTAAAATAATCCGGTTCCAATACATTAACACTTTTAGCATACCAAGTGCCAGTAATATTAACAAGAATTTCATCAGAATGTCCGTAAAATTCTAAAGCAAATGAGCTTCCGACCCAGTTTCTTGCTGACAAGTGAATTATAACGAATTCTTGTTGACCATCATTATACCCTCCTGTCGCTTTTGAACATGTATTATTTATTCTTCTTAAGTAGTTTTCAGTTGTTTCTGAAATTATATTTTGTGTAATATTTCCTTCATCATTAATATTTTGTATCACCGTTATTCCTATTCCGTTTTCAGAATCCTCTTTTGTAAATTCGAGTATAATATCTTCGGTTTTTTCTATTGTTTCAGTGTCATATAAATTCGATGGCTCATGTGCATAGCTCACTGTGCTTAATGCAAGCGACAATGTTATTACCAGTATAAAGCTAATCACTTTTTTTGACATTTTAATCCTCTTTTCTTTTATGATAGCTGTATATATTGGACAATTTTTCCTTATATACTGACACTAAGTTGATAGCTACATAACTTTAAAAACTATTCTACCTCTCCCCTTCCTAAATTAAAAAAGCATGTTAAGTATCAATTGATATCCACTATATTCCAAATTATACACATATTCATTTGATTTTGCAACTACAAATGAGTAAATTTGAAAAATTGAACAATGAATCCGTAACAATTTAGACAACCCAGAACTCTTTTAATAAAAAAATCCCAAAAATTAGCATTTTTCAAATTCTGGTATAATCTTATATCAGAGATATCTTTGAGAGCATAAAAGCACTTATGAGTGGCACACCAGTCATTGTATGACTGGTGTATTAAGTATTCTATTGGGACACGTCAGCTCCTTCTCCTCCCCCAACCTCGAGAGACAAATCTTCCGTATTCAGTTCCTCTTCCTCATACTCCTCTTCCTCATATTCTTCTGCTTGTGCTTCCTCTTCTGTTACCATTGATTTTGCAATAACTGCATCCAAAGCCTTTTCTCTGTAATACAGCTCCTCCAATTCATCCTCACTGTAATATTCCATCATTTCATCCTCAGATTCTACCTCCATGTATGCCATATAATGCTTCAAAAAATCTTGATATTTATCCTGCTCCTTGGTGATCCCTTCTGCTTTTACCAAAGCCTGAATCACCAGTTTTTCCTTTAAATTCATTTCTGCTATCGACTGCAGCTCTTCTTCACTGATCATGTCTGACAATTCCATTCCAAACATAGCTGCATATGTCTCATAGCTTTCTTCCACTTCTTGATAGGAGCTGTCTAATAAATCCTGTGGCAGCTCTTGAAATTCCGAATTTTCAACCGCCTTTGACAATGCCAAATCCCTCAGATTTTCCATGCTGGTGTTCTCATTTTCTGCCTTTACTTGCTCCACAAAGGACTCATCCAATTGGGCTGTTGTGGTATATTCTGTATTGTCTTTTACAAATTCATCGTTATATTCTGGATAAGAAACTGTGTAAACAGAAGCAACCTCCAAAGTATAAGTAACCTTAATTTCTGCCCCTTCTTCATCCTCTCCTGTATCTTCCACCGTTACTGTATCTCCCGTTTTGTGTCCCAGCAGTGCCTCATCAATAGCTTCACTGATCTCCGCCTGTCCTATTTCAATGTCAATATCACCATAGTCCATGGTTTCATCAGAGCCTTCTGGCGTTTCTGTCAAGTTTACACACACATAATCACCAGTCTCAATTGCCCGATCAGTAACCTCAGAATCTACCCGATAATCCTCCATAAAAGTTTCTTTGGCATACTCCACATCAGAATCACTTACTTCTGAAATATATTTTATAAGTTCTAATCCCTTATAATTCCCAAGAGTTACATATTTTTCAGCCATTTCGTCCGTAACCTTCAGTATTGTCTGGTTGTCGCTGGCAATATCATTGACATCAGAATTTTCCGCTTTTTGGCATCCGGTCAGTGCTAATGTTCCAATCAATAAGGTGCTTACCATTATATTTCTCAATTTCATGCAAATTTTCCTCAACTTTCTATTATGATTTCTCAAATAGGGTAACATATTTTCAGTGAAATGTCTTTAAAATTTTTATGAATTTTTTATGTTTTTCTATCAATCCTGTTATTATTTCGAATATTTCTTGACTTTTTTTCTTTACAATCTTAAAATTAAAAGTAGCATTATGCAAAATATTACAATTTTTTCAACTATTTACAAGCGGAGGTATTCGTATGTCACTGGTATCTGTAGAAGACTTAAAGGCAGGAATGATTTTATCAGATGATGTCTACATATTTAATGATAAGCTTTTGATGCCAAAAGGAACAGAACTTACAGACTACTTAATTAGTAAACTGGGATTTTATGCCATTAAGAGGATAAAGGTAAAAGATTTTTCCCCTGAAGATCTCTCAGCAGAAGAAGAAACTCAGGAATCCTATGCCACCCGGTTAAAGCGCACTGCAGAATTTAAAGCATTCAAAGAAGAATTCTTTAAAAATGTCTATCTTTTTAAAACAGATTTTTTGGAAATTGCCAACGATAATGTGAAAATCGAACCCGAAATCTTTATCAACAAGGTCTCTTCTATTTTGGACACTTGTGGCGGTGTCAGTGTTTTTGATATGCTGCACTGCATGAGAGACTATGATGATACTACCTTTGTGCATGCATTAAATACTGCTTTGATTTGTAATGTTTTCGGCAACTGGCTGAATATGGACGAAACGGATTTGCAGGCACTGACCTTAGCCGGTCTGCTGCATGATATTGGAAAAATCCGTGTTCCTGATAGCATTGTAAAGAAAACAGGTGCCCTTACAGAGACAGAAAAAACTTTAATGCAGACTCATACTGTATACGGTTATGAAATTTTGAAGAATCAGGATATTGATGAGCGGATAAAATTGGCAGCATTAATGCATCATGAACGTTGTGACGGCACAGGTTATCCAAAATCATTAGCAGATACTCAAATCGCAGACTTTGCTAAAATTGTTGGAATTGCATCCGAGTATGATTCTCTCACGGCTGCCCGTTCCTACCGTGAAGCCATCTGCCCATTTGACGTAATCAGAACCTTTGAGTTAGAGGGGCTTCAAAAATATGATGCTCGTTATATACTGATTTTTTTGGAACATATCACCAATTCATTAATTAACAATACTGTGGTGCTGAATGATGGACAACAGGCTGAAGTTATTATGATCAACCGCCAATTCCTATCTCGTCCGGTGGTAAAGATAGGAAATGAATTTATTGATTTATCTAAAAATAAAAAGCTTTCTATCAAATCGGTGATTTAAATCACATTTATCATTGTAAAAGGACTGCCTGACGGCAGTCCTTTCACGTTTGGCTTGTTTTTATTTATCCAACTTTTAATCGAAACTTCTGAATCTCATTTTCGCTGTTCACACGTTCAATCTGTGCTCCCAGCCCTCTCAATTTTTCCTCAAAGCATTCATAACCTCTTTGGATATAGACAATATCATCCACTATGGTGATTCCCTCTGCTGACAAGCCCGCAATCACCAATGCTGCACCTGCCCGCAAATCCGGAGCACTGACTCTTGCCCCTGTATATTTTCTCACACCATTGATAATAGCGGTGTTGCCTTCCACCTTGATATCCCCACCCATTCGGGCAAGTTCATCCACATACTTAAATCTATTTTCAAAAATGCTTTCTGTCACAATACTTGTACCCTGAGAAAGACCTAAAGTAACTGCAATCTGCGGCTGCATGTCTGTTGGATACCCCGGATAAGGTAAAGTCTTCACATGGGTATGCTGCAGGGCTTTTCCTGTGCCAATCACCCGCACAGCGTCGTCGTATTCCTCAATGTCACAACCAATTTCCAAAAGCTTGGCTGTGGTAGCCTCCAAATGCTTTGGAATCACATTTTTTACCAACACATTGCCCTTGGTTGCCGCTGCTGCAAACATAAATGTTCCTGCTTCTATCTGATCTGGTATAATGGAATATTCCGTCTTATGCAGCTTCTCCACACCTTTGATACGAATCACATCAGTACCAGCACCCTTAATATTGGCCCCCATACTGTTTAAAAAGTTCGCCACGTCTACCACATGGGGTTCCTTTGCTGCATTTTCAATGATAGTATTGCCTTTTGATAGGGCTGCCACCATCATAATATTAATGGTAGCTCCAACAGTAACCACATCCAGATAAATGTGATTTCCCATAAGCTGGTCTGCTTCCGTAAAAATAGAACCATGTTCAATTCTAACTTCTGCCCCCAACGCTTTAAATCCCTTGATGTGCTGGTCAATGGGACGGCTTCCGATATTACATCCACCCGGCAGTGCTACCTGTGCTCTCTTATATTTACCCAGTAATGCTCCCAACAGGTAATAGGATGCTCGTATTTTTTTTATATATTCATATTCAATGTTCACATCACTAATCATAGAGCCATTAATTTTCACCGTATGTCTGTCGATGCGTTCCACAACAGCACCAATTCCCTCGATGGCCTGAAGCAGTACATTGATATCCCTTACATCTGGAAGGTTCTCAATCAATACAGTTTCATCCGTCATAATCGCTGCTGCCAAAATTGCAAGTGCTGCATTCTTTGCACCGCCGATTTTTACTTCTCCAACTAATGGATTGCCGCCTTTAATAACGTATTGTTCCATTACACACCTCGTAATTAATCTATCATAGAATTATTTGCGTCTCATAATATTTTATGCTTATGTGTAGCTTACTATGCCTGTCTTTTTTCTATATTCTGTCGTAACTATTCAGTACCTTCATAGTTACAAGCAAAGAACCATGCAAAATTGTTTT
>CAMWHJ010000118.1 GCA_947174015.1 uncultured Lachnospiraceae bacterium
CTCGACCACCAAAAAATTTCAAAAAAAACTTACACACTTTACTTGACAAACCCATCATTTGTTGTGAAATGATTATCTTTTAAATAGGCTGGATTCCGTTACAGTTTGCACCATAGGAGTGAACTGTAATGATACTTGTTTTTGATCAAGATTTTCTTTTCAGATACTCTTGTTTTTTCTTTTGAAACTCATCTAACGAAAGCCCTGCTCTTTCGGCAGCCTGTTCATTCGTAAGTAATCCGTCTAAAACTAAGGAAATAAGTATATTACGACCTTTTTCAAGTCCTTCTGCAAGTCCTTCCTCACGTCCTTCCTCATATGCCTCTTCACGTTCCTCATTCAGTTTCATTTCCAATGTCATATAGTCCCGCCTCCATCTCTCATTCTTTCTGATTTTCCGGACTTCGGTTTCCAGTTTCTCCGTGAACGAATCTGTCGGAATCCCTGTATTAATGTATTCCAGCAGTCCTTTTAACTCCTGTCCGATTTTCCCTTTGAATCCGCCTGCATTTAGGAAAATTTTTACGGCATCATCACCCAATGCTAAATCCGGCATCTGCACACATCTGTTTTCAAAAGTATATACATAGGCATCCCGACCAAATGGGTCACTTGTGCAGATAAAGATTACAAAGCTCTTCTTTAAGTGTTTATAATCATTGCCTTTCTCCAGCAGATTCAGGTCAATTAAGCCCTGATAATACCTTGAACGCTTTGGAAGGTTTTTATTCAGGGTTGTCTGCATTTCAATGTTGTACACCGCAGTGTGTTCTGCATTTTCCACATAAACATCCAGCCGGATACTTTTTGCTGCCACAGTCATATCAATGCTTTTTTGACCTTCCGGATACGTTATTTTGGAAATTTTCAAATCTAATATGATTTCCAATATTCTTTTGCAGATTTTTTCGTTTCGCATTACAATTCCAAACATAAAATCATCCGAAAACTGCAGCTTCTTAAAATCTTTTAACTTTTTTGATTTGTTCATTCTTATTCCTCCTTTTGCGGATAGAATAAGATGAAATATGCGTATCTCTCATCGCTGTCTTTTTCTATCCGCCATATTTATTTTTTCATATGAGGATAGTTCATCGACTTGATTGAGATACTCCTGATATGTGATTTTATTGTAGTTTATTTTTTGTGTTGTGTCAATTAATTTTTCCGATTTACCTTTCAAGTCTGTCAAACAAATTTTACAGTTGCAATATAAGACAACCTGTGCTATAATATCCAAGGCAAAAAACACATGTGTGGATTTCAGGCTGGTGCCGTAAGGTGGTCTGTTGGCAATCGGAAGCACATGAACGAAAACAACCAAATGGAGGAAAGAAAATGAGCGTTATTTCAATGAAACAGTTACTGGAAGCAGGTGTTCACTTCGGACATCAGACAAGAAGATGGAACCCTAAGATGGCAGAGTACATCTACACAGAGAGAAATGGTATTTATATCATTGACTTACAAAAGTCCGTAGGTAAGGTAGATGAAGCTTACAAGGCAATCTCTGATATCGTAGCAGAAGGCGGTACCATTCTTTTTGTTGGTACAAAGAAGCAAGCACAGGATGCAATCAAGACAGAGGCAGAGCGTTGCGGAATGTACTATGTAAATGAGAGATGGTTAGGCGGTATGCTTACCAACTTCAAGACCATCCAGTCCAGATGTGCTAAGTTAAAAGAAATCGAGACAATGATGGAAGACGGAACAGCAGATGTTCTTCCTAAGAAAGAAGTTATCGAGTTAAAGAAAGAATTAGCGAAGCTTGAAAAGAACCTTGGTGGTATTAAGGATATGAAGAAGCTTCCGGATGCTATCTTTGTAGTAGATCCTAAAAAGGAAAGAATCTGTATCCAGGAAGCACATACATTAGGTATTCCGTTAATTGGTATTGCAGATACCAACTGTGATCCAGAGGAATTAGATTATGTAATCCCAGGTAATGATGATGCCATTCGTGCAGTTAAGTTAATCGTTTCCAAGATGGCAGATGCTGTTATCGAAGCAAATCAGGGTGAACAGTTCGTCGATGAAACAGAGGAAGAAGCAGTAGCAGAATAATTTATTTAACGGAGGAATTGAAAATGGCTATCACAGCAGGAATGGTGAAAGAATTAAGAGAAATGACCGGTGCAGGCATGATGGACTGTAAGAAGGCATTAAATGCTACCGATGGTGATATGGAGAAAGCAGTTGAGTTCTTACGTGAAAAAGGATTGGCAACTGCACAGAAAAAGGCAGGCAGAGTAGCAGCTGAAGGTATTGTTGCAACTGCTTTAACAGAGGATGGAAAAAAGGCAGTAGTTGTGGAAGTGAATGCAGAGACAGACTTTGTGGCAAAGAATGAAAAGTTCCAGAATTATGTGGGAGAAGTGGCTGCACAGGCTTTGACAACCACCGCAGCAGATGTGGAAACTTTCTTGGCAGAGCCATGGGCATTGGATAACAGCAAGACAGTAAATGAAGTGCTGGCTTCACAGATTGCGGTTATCGGTGAAAATATGAACATCAGAAGATTTGAGCAGGTGGAAGAGGCAAACGGTTTCGTGGCTTCCTATATTCATGCTGGCGGAAAGATTGGTGTATTAGTTGATGTGGAGACAGATGTTGTCAATGATGCAATCAAAGAAATGGCTAGAAATATAGCAATGCAGGCAGCAGCTTTAAAACCTCTTTATACCAACAGAGACGAAGTAGATGCGGATTACATCGAAAAAGAAAAAGAAATCTTAAGAACACAGGCTAAGAACGAAAAGCCGGATGCTAACGATAAGATTATTGACGGTATGGTGATGGGACGTATCAACAAGGAATTAAAAGAAATTTGTCTTTTAGATCAGGTATATGTAAAGGCAGAAGACGGCAAGCAGGTTGTCAGCAAATATGTGGAGCAGGTTGCTAAGGAAAACAATGCTAAAATTACCATCAAGAAGTTTGTTCGTTTTGAAACAGGCGAAGGTATTGAGAAAGTAGAAACTGATTTTGCAGCAGAAGTAGCAGCACAGTTACAGTAAGTTCATATTATACTTTAAGAAAGTGTGGATGTTTTGTGAGAAAATTGCAGAATAGTCTGCACTTTTTTGTGCGTTTCTTCGAAATTTGCTCATTTATAGAAGTAAAGGAACTGTTCAGTAGGTCTGTGCATTTACTGCACAGACCGTAAGAAAAAGTGGATATAACAGGCAATGGTTCTTTGCTTGTAACTATGAAGGTACTGAATAGTTGCAAAAAAAGAGGGGATATATATGGATGAAAAATGTTCTGAATAGGAAAACACTTGCTGCAAAATAATATTGAGGAAATAAAATCGCAGGAGGAAGGTATGCTGGGGAAAAGAAGCCTGTATCGGGGGAAACAGAATCTGGATTATGAAAATCCTTTTAGTGATGGGCAGGAGAGCCAAAAAAGAATCAAAGAGCACATGAGACAGGTAAAAGGCAGGAGTGGGGCAGAGAAGGAGCAAAATTATAACATGGAAAAGGGAATCAAAAGGAAAAGAAAAAATACTGTACGAAAAGAGAAAAATATGTTATGATAACTTAGAACTTCGTGTGAAAATGGGATTAGTCCAAAACTTTTCTTAATATAATGTAAATGAAAAAAGTGAAACAGGCGGAGAATAAGATGGAAACAATGAAAGAGAAAAATGAGGATTTAGAAAGACGAAAACACAGAATTAAGCTTATTAAGCGGGGAATTATTATTACAGTAGTCAGTGTTATTCTAATCCCGATTATTTTGTCTATCTGCCTTTTGTTCAAAGTTAATTCCATGCAGAAGCAAATTGACGAACTGTATGAAATAAGAGAAAATGCAAGGCAGGAGGAGCAGCTGGCAATACAGCGTACACAGGAGGAAAGCGAAGAAGCGGAACTCCTGGCCAGTCAACTGCCCCAGACAGCAGAGTCAGAAGTGCCAGAAGAGGGAACAGGGGAAATAAGGAAGAAAGTTTATCTCACTTTTGATGATGGTCCCAGTGCCAGTACGGATGAGATTTTGAATATTCTGAAGGAATATAATGTGAAAGCAACTTTTTTTGTGGTGGGAAAAGAGGATGAACATTCTTTGGAAATGTATCAAAGAATCATAAACGAAGGACATTCGTTGGGAATGCATTCCTATTCACATCAATATAGTGTTATTTACCAGTCCGTGGAATCCTTTGCACAGGATATAGAGAAACTGGAGCAGCTTTTAAAATCTGCCACAGGTGAGGATATTCGGTTGTTTCGTTTCCCGGGCGGCAGCAGCAATATGGTAAGCAACATTGGAATGAATGAATTTATCAAGTATTTAAAAGAGCAGAATATTACTTATTTTGATTGGAATGTTTCCAGCGGTGATGCCACCAACAAGTCTATTGGTGTGGATGAATTGGTGGAAAATGTGATAAAGGATGTGAAAGTATACGATAATTCTGTGGTATTGATGCATGATGCAGCGAATAAGCACAGTACCGTGGAAGCACTTCCAAAGATGATTGAGCAACTCAAGGAAATGGATGTAGAAATTTTATCGATTACTAGCGATGTTAAGCCGATACAGCATATGAAAGCAGAAGAGGTGGAATAAAGGTAAGAATGGAGGAACGGGCATGAGTTTTTTTAAAGATTTTAAGGCGGATTTATCGCAGGCCGTCAGTGAATTGATTCCTTCCGATGAAGAGTTATTGGAAAGGTTTGGGGGAAAACGGCAAGAGAAAGCTACAACAGACAGAGAGGAATATGCGATACCGGAGGAGGAATTTATCATTCCGAAGGAAACAGGGGAAGAATCCATTTCAGAATCCACAGATGATTTAGAATTTGTGATACCGGAGGGTGTGCAGAAAGAGAAAGCTAAGACATTTGAAATAGATTTAGAGGCAATGGTATCTGCATTGCCTAATATAGAAGATGAAGCTTTGAAAGAACTGAGAGGAACTGCAGGAGAACCGGTAGAAACATTAATTATGCCGGAGGAAGCAGAAAGTGAGTCAAAAGAAAGTGTAAGGATGTCCGAGGAAAATGCTGCATTGACGTTGTCGGAGGGTGTATCAGAAACTTTAAAAGAGGAAGTGGCAGATAATATTCCAGAGGAAAGTATCAGTAAGACAAAGACAGATATGATAATGGATTTTCCGGAGGATATACTGACAATTTTGACGGAAGAGGAAACAGAAGAATTCAGCTTGACAGAAGAACCTGTGGAATTTGAGAGTGAAAGTCTGACAGAAGCGGATATGACAATGGAATTGCCGGAGGATGTG
>CAMWHJ010000119.1 GCA_947174015.1 uncultured Lachnospiraceae bacterium
TTCAGTAGGTCTGTGCATTTACTGCACAGACCGTAAGAAAAAGTGGATATAACAAGCAAAGAACCATTGCCGTAGGCAATTTTGCATGGTTCTTTGCTTGTAATTATGAAGGTACTGAATAGTTACAGAAAAAGATATACCGGTTCTGAAAAATTCATAAGGTTCATATATTTTATGATAGAAAAATCAATGAGCCTAGGAGAGAGAAGATGAGAGAAAAGCTAAAAATGATGATGGCATTTTTTTGTATTTTGCTGTTTCTTCCATATATATGTGCAGTCCTGTTTCATAACACCGGAGAGGCAGAACAGACATTTGTAAACACCATGTCCCCGGCACAGCCTATTAGGACAAACGATATAGAACAATTACTGATTGGAGTGGTGGCTGCACAGATTTCTCCAGATTGTGAGTTAGAGATATACAAGGCACAGATGGTACTGTCACGTACTTCTCTCTATAAAATGTTAGAAGAGCAGGGTGGTATCTCATTGGATGTGGAACAACTTTCCCAATACATGAGCATGGGTGAAATGGAGCACAGATACGGCAGTGAAAAGAGAAAGGAATTTTATCAGCAGCTGAGTACAGCATCAAAGGAAACAGCAGGTGTGACTATAAAATATCAGGGAAAATATATAGAATCATTTTTTTATGCAGTCAGCAGCGGAAAAAGCAGGGATGGAAACAGTGCTTTTCACAGTCAGGATTATGGATATCTAAAGAATGTGGAAAACCCCTATGATATTTTGGCAGACAATTATGTGAAGGTGATCCGTATTTCCAAAGAAGAGCTGGCAGACAAGATAAATACAGCGATACATAGTAGTTTGTCACAACAGGAATTATTGTCAAACATTGAGATTTTACAGCGAGACGAAGCCGATTATGTATCTGAGCTTACAGTGGCGGGTCAAAGGATGGCAGGAGAAGAATTTCGACATCTTTTAGATTTAAATTCCTCATGTTTTTATCTGGAAGAAGTGGATGACAGTATACAGATTACTACCAAAGGATTAGGTCATGGCATCGGAATGAGTCAGTATAATGCCAACGAACTGGCAAAGGAGGGAAAAAGTTATCAGGAAATACTATCATATTATTTTCATGATATTGAATTAGTCAGTGAATAAAGCGGTGATTTTGGTTAAAACTATTACTGAGGTGATAGGAATGAATAAAAATAAGAAATTAGCCGCAGCATTTACACTTATATTTACAGCCGCAGCTACCATGGCGGGGGCTTATGCATTGGGGAATTTTACGACCAAAGACAGCTCTGGTTATGTGGATTTAAGTGAAGTAGATGATAATAAAACGGCAGAAAAAGACACTGATAACAACAGCGAATTTGCAAAGGCACAGAAAGAGGAACTTCCCTTTGGCATGGATAATGTGATGGATGCCACGGACGAGTATATACAGGAAGGGACTCAGACTGCTCGTGCAGAGAATGTGAAAACAGAGGAAAAATCAGAGGTAGAACAGCAGCAGAATGAAAATCCGGCGGAGGAAACCGCAAAGGAAATGCAGGAAGAACAGGTAGCAGATGCAGGAGAGACAGAAGAGGTACAGACAGAGCAAAGTGCAGAAGTAATGTCTACATCTGCTATTAATGAAAGTGTACCAAACGATTACGCTTTTCAGGCAGAAGATAAGCTTATTTGGCCGGTTCAGGGACAGGTACTGATGAATTACAGTATGGATACTACAGTATATTTTGCCACATTAGATCAGTACAAATACAATCCGGCACTGATTATTGGCTGTGATCAGGGCAGTACGGTAAAAGCAGCCGCAGGTGGGCAGGTTACAGCAGTGGAGACCAGGGATGAAACCGGAACCACAGTAACGGTGGATATGGGTAACGGTTATCAGGCAGTGTATGGTCAGCTTTCAGATGTAACCTGCAAGGCAGGAGATATCTGTAAAGAAGGGGATGTGCTGGGCTGTATCAGTCAGCCTTCCAGATATTACAGCAAGGAAGGGGCTAATTTGTATTTTCAGCTTTTGAAAGATGGTGCTGCTCTGAATCCCGCAGAATACTTGCAGGAAAATTAGCAGCTATCCCATATCAAAGGGTGTATTTACTGCACCATCAAAAAGGACCCATGGCTTACAATGAGGCAAAGCGAAAATTTACTGCCCTAAGCAGAAGCTGCAAAGCAATTTTAGTGGCTAAAATACCCCAAATAATTGAGTTGAAAAATCATTTGTCTGCTTGTGAAAAAGCAGCATTTACAGAAAAACCACCTTATTGTAAAATAGACAGTAGGGTGGTTTTATGAATTATACATACATTATTGAATGCAGTGACGGTACACTGTATACAGGCTGGACTAATAATTTAGAAAAACGAATTGCTGTTCATAACCAAGGCAAAGGGGCAAAATATACGCGTACCCGCCTCCCGGTAGTCCTAAAATATTATGAGGTTTATGAGCAGAAGGAAGAAGCAATGCGGCGGGAATATCAGATTAAGCATATGAGTCGCAGAGAAAAGATCCAGTTAATTCAGTCAAAAGTAAAAGAGATAGAAAAAATAAAAAAAATATAAAATTCATTGACAATTTTTCAAAACATGATATACTAAAACAGTAATCATTACTATTATTAATCTTTTCTGGGAAAGAGGCGGTAGTGTATGCAGCTGAAATACAGCAGACAAAGAGAATCTATCAAAAACTTTCTAATGACAAGAAAGGATCATCCCACTGCTGAGGTTATATACACCAACGTAAGAAAAGAGTATCCTAATATTAGTCTTGGAACAGTTTACCGTAATCTGGCACTGTTGACAGAGATGGGCGAGATTATGAAGATTTCAATGGGAGAGGGGTCAGATCGTTTTGATGGGAATCCCCTTCCACATTATCATTTTGTCTGTAGAAAATGTAATTGTGTTACAGATCTGGCCATGGAGAGAGTGGAGCTTATGAATCGAAAAGCCAGTGAAAGTTTTTCGGGGATCATAGAAGATCATGAAGCATATTTCTACGGCATTTGTGAAAATTGTTTATAATACTTTTTTATTGAAAGGAGAACTTTTAACATGAAAAAATTCGTTTGTCAGGTATGCGGATATGTATACGAGGGAGAAACAGCACCAGAGGCTTGTCCACAGTGTAAGGCACCGGCTTCTAAATTCACAGAGCAGGGCGAGGAAAGAACTTGGGCAGCAGAACATGTAGTAGGTGTAGCTCAGGGAGTTAGCCAGGATATTATTGATGACTTAAGAGCAAACTTTAACGGAGAATGTTCTGAAGTAGGTATGTATTTAGCAATGGCAAGAGTAGCCTTCAGAGAAGGTTATCCGGAAATTGGCTTGTATTGGGAAAAGGCAGCTTACGAAGAAGCAGAGCATGCAGCAAAATTTGCTGAATTATTAGGTGAGGTAGTAACGGACAGCACAAAGAAGAATCTTGAAATGAGAGTAGAAGCTGAAAACGGTGCTACTGCCGGTAAAATGGACTTGGCTAAGAGAGCAAAAGCAGCTAACTTAGACGCAATCCATGACACGGTTCATGAGATGGCAAGAGATGAGGCAAGACATGGTAAGGCATTCGAGGGACTTCTTAAGAGATATTTTGGATAATTAGAGATGACGTAAAATCAACATTTTTAAGAATTTAGGGGTATGTTGGAGCAATCTGACATACCCCTATTCATGACAATAGAAAGTTCGCAAAGTGCACTTTCTATTGTTTTTGTGCAGTATGTACCTTTTCCCTTGTTTTTGCCCTTATGAGCAAATTACAAGGGAAAATTTTTTCTATTGCCCAATAACCTTATCCAAGAGTTTAGCAGAATTTCTCTTTGCTTCCCTTGTAGCATGGGCATAGACATTCATCGTGGTACTAACATCCGAGTGACCTAACAACTCCTGCACATCTTTGGATTGTGCCCCATTTGCAAAGAGATTTGTGGTGTAGGTATGCCTCAATGTGTGGAAGTGAAAGCCCTCCAACTCCGGCAGCTTTTTACTTGCAGTCCGGCAAGCGGTTGCAGAATCATCAAGGGGAAACAGCAGAGCAGCCAAAAGAACGGATTTACCATAGTAAGGATAGAGAGGCGAGGCAATGCCCCTTTACTCAAGTGATTTTAATTGTTAATAAATCCGATTGCTTGGATTTGAGATATGGCAGGGAAGAAGCGGATTTAGTATAGGGACTTTGTTAGCAGGAATATGGGCAATTATCACAATACTACTGCTGCTTCGGCTTGCTTGTCAGTAGTTTTTGAGTCTTAAATTATGATATCATTATAATAACATAATGGTAAATCAGGAGAACAGTTATCTCAATTATGTCGAATTATGTTGATTTCTTTTGATTGACATCATGAGGTAATAAATATATAATTCAGATGTATAAAATTGTTAAAGTAATCTAAAAATAAAAATCACAATAGTAGAAATATTTTTTTGGATGCTTTATAACATTGGAAAGCAGAAAATTTTATGATTAAATCTTGATTTAGATGCCAAAAGTATATTTTTTGATAGAACATTGTCAAATTGTACAATACAATTAGAAACAAGTGGCTTCGAAAGGCGATTTATGGGTTAAAAGATGCCATTTAATGTTAATATTCTTGGCTCCCGCCTTATCTTTAGAAACCACATTTTGTACAATTTTTCAGATATTTTTGAATTTACTACTTTTGACACCCTAACCAATCTTCTGAATAATGCAATAGAGGCTTGTGAAAAGTGTTCCGGCAAAAGAGTTATAAAGATGAAGTTTGTTAAAGAGAAAGATAGCGTTATGATATCTGTAAAGAATACATATAATGGTAAACTTGATATTAAAGACGGAGAAATACAGACTTCAAAGAAATATGAGATGGGTGACCATGGGATTGAAATAAAAAATATAATTGAGGTCATAACAAAATATCAAGGTTCCTATGCTATACGAAATGACAAAAATGAGTTCTGCTTCTCGATCATATTGCCAAACTAAGAAAAGTGATTTGTAACTAGCAATTCATTTTTTTGCCATTTTCTGCAATGAATGGTCACTTTCTGCAATGGATATTGTTTTTGGATATAGACAAGTTTATACTTGAGTACAAGTAGTTTATAAAATGTTACTTATAAAAATTAGTAACTGTTCAGTAGGTCTGTGCATTTACTGCACAGACCGTAAGAAAAAGT
>CAMWHJ010000120.1 GCA_947174015.1 uncultured Lachnospiraceae bacterium
TAGGCAATTTTGCATGGTTCTTTGCTCGTAACTATGAAGGTACTGAATAGTTACGTAAATTTTATAAAAAGCATAAAAACAGCAGAATCCAAGGAAAGAATCCTTGGATTCTGTGATGATAGCATACCAAATACCATAGTAATGATTCTTTATGGTATTTTACAGAAGAATTATGGCTATGTTATCTTTTCTGGAAACTGGAGCATTCAGTTTCGGAAGAAGAATGTGCCTTTTGTCCAGCGATACCAATGTGCTCTGCAGAGCAGGCACGGTTTTCATTGAATACACAATTGATGGCTTCACATTTTACGGCAATTCTATCCTTTCCGCTGGCGGAACTGTTGCAGTAGCAGTCTCTTCCGGCACTGATGAAGCTGTCACACTTGGTTTCGTTTGACTTTTCCGCATCCGAACCAGCTACTAAGATATCCCCTTTTGCACAAAGCTTGTCTTTGTTATAAGTACAGCTTGTGGCACTACAAACTAATTTTGTCATAATGTTACCTCCGATACAATCATAAAATTATGGTACAGGATTATTATGTCTTTTGTATGAGAAAAATATTCAGTAAATACCCGGCACGAAAATGTGAAAATGTGAAAATGAAAAAAAACTCTTGACATGGCATACAAACTATGATATCCTTAAGAAGTTGTGAAGAGCAAATAAAACAAAGAAGAGTATCCACTCTCACCTTAGCGTGACCGGACGACTAAGTGTTTATATTGATTTTATGGTGTAAGCCTTGTCGATGTTAAGTGGATAGTCTGTCTATCTGCTTATTTTTTTACTTAATGAGAAGATTGCTACTTTTGCTCAAAATATTTTTCAATAAATGATGGAGGTGCACAGTTATTAGCGAATTAATGATTAACGAACAAATTAGAGACAAAGAGGTGCGTGTGATTGGGAAAGATGGCGAACAGCTAGGAGTTATGTCAGCCAAGGAAGCTTTTGCAATGGCCAGAGAGGCAGACCTTGATTTAGTAAAGATTGCTCCCACGGCAAAGCCACCAGTCTGCAAGATTGTTGATTACGGTAAGTACAGATATGAATTGGCAAGAAAAGAGAAGGAAGCCAAGAAAAAGCAGAGGGTAATCGATGTTAAGGAAGTTCGTTTATCTCCAAATATTGAAGAAAATGATTTACGAACAAAAGTGAATGCAGCAAGAAAGTTTATTGCAAAAGGTGATAAGGTAAAGGTTACATTGCGCTTCCGGGGAAGAGAAATGGCACATATGCAGCAGAGCAAACATATTTTGGACGATTTTGCAGAGCAGCTGGCAGATGTGGCAGTGGTAGAGAAACCCGCTAAGTTGGAAGGAAGAAGCATTATGATGTTTTTAACTGAAAAACGTTAAAATAGAAAGACAGTATAGGAGGAAAATAAAATGCCAAAAATGAAGACAAAAAGAGCCGCTGCAAAGCGTTTCAAAGCAACAGGTACAGGTAAATTAAAAAGAAATAAAGCTTACAAGAGCCATATCTTAACAAAGAAGACCACTAAGAGAAAGAGAAATCTTAGAAAACCTGCAATGACAGATGCAACAAATGTTAAGACAATGAAGAAGATTTTACCTTACATTTAATTTATAAGGAGGAAGTAGAGAAATGGCAAGAATTAAAGGCGGCATGAATGCCAAGAAGAAACATAAAAAAGTATTAAAGCTGGCAAAAGGTTATAGAGGAGCTCGTTCCAAACAATATAGAGTAGCAAAACAGTCTGTAATGAGAGCATTAACTAGCTCCTATGCAGGCAGAAAAGAGAGAAAGCGTCAGTTCAGACAGTTATGGATTGCCAGAATTAATGCGGCTGCAAGAATCAATGGTTTATCTTACAGTAAGTTTATGTACGGTTTAAAGTTAGCAGGTGTTGAAGTAAACAGAAAGATGCTTGCTGAGATGGCAGTCAATGATGCAGATGGATTTGCAACATTGGCTGAGTTGGCAAAATCTAAGATTGCGTAGATAAATGTGACACCCTCGGAAGCATGGAGTTTTCGAGGGGTTTCTTTTTATATAGAAAAAATACACCTGTAAAAAAACAGGCGCATAAGAATATGATTGAGTTGCAGGTAAGGGATTCATTGCTGATAACATATTTTAACAGCATTTTCCCTTTGGTCGCCCCCGCAAATGGAGAAATTTAAGAGAAGATACAGTTGGCAAAATTGTTACTGTGCACAGGGAACCTGTGTACAGTAACGAACTCTAAAAATATTTTTTGGGAATCTTTTCGTTAGATATGGCAGGATAATTGAAGTTGTGCTATACTAACATTCAAGAAAAGAATCCAACAGTTATGTTTCTAAGCAGTGAGCAGGAAAGGAGAAAGTATGACCAAAGAGCAGTTAAGAGAATATGAGAGTTATTTGAATCCACTGTTAGAAGATAAAAAAGTACAGCAGATGACAAAATATATTCAGCATGGAAATACCACATGTTTAGAGCACTGCCAAGCGGTGGCAAGAAGAAGTGCAGAAATTGCTTATAAATACAATATACAGGTAGATATGAAAAGTATGGTACGGGGAGCCCTTCTTCATGACTACTTTTTATACGATTGGCATCATCAGAAATTAGGGAATCTTCATGGATTTTATCACCCCGGTATTGCTTTAAGGAATGCAATGAGAGATTTTGAACTAAATGAGATTGAACGGGATGTGATAAGAAAACATATGTTTCCATTGACTCTGTATTTACCAAAATATAAGGAAACAGTACTGGTTTGTCTGGCGGATAAAGACTGTACCATACGAGAGTTTTTTGCAAGTTTTTTTAAGAAAGCTGTATGTAAGGCATAGATTGTGTATCTGTATGTGAAATATGAATACGGTCGATTCTTGCGTGCAACCGGAAGATACAGAGCCATTATAAATTTTTTATGTTGACATTTTGCGTCCACTATATTATGGGACTGTGGCAGAAGGAACGATGGACATGGATATTGGCAGATAGAGGCACTGCTCCTGTCTGATATCTGGAGAAATTCATTGAAATGCCGCAGTCTCTTTTTATCGACATTTTTAATATAAAAAAAGTATATGCAAAAGAAAATATATGCAATTCTTATATAAAATTTATAAATATATATTTTTCTATATAAAAAATCCCAAAAAAAGCATCAAAAATTATACGATTTTATTGCAAAAATATTAAATATAGTTTATAATTAAGAAACAAAGTTTAGTAAGAATGTAATTATTTTGTACAGGGCTGTGTATTTAATTACAGTCGATGATAAAGCTTAGTGAAAACAATGCAAGTTTGTCAGCCTAAGTAATCAAGTTGAAAAGCAGTTTGCTTTTCTGCTACAGTCAGTACCAAGCAATAAATGGATCTCGAAAGGAAGGTATGCAAATGAAATCAAGTAGGTATCATGGAAAAATGAAAAAAGCAGGGAAAAAAATTGCAGTGTCAGTATTAATTGCAGCAATAGGAGTATCGGCAGTGCCTTTGGAAACCATGCCTCTTCAGGTACAGGCAAAACAAGAACTTTTGAGCACAACCGTAGATGGAATGGTGATTGAAAACGGCATTTTACGGCGGTATGAAGGGGAACAGGAGAATCTTGTAGTGCCTGACGGAGTGATAGCAGTGGGTGATTATGCTTTTGAATATAAGGATGGCATAAAAAGCATCACACTGCCAGAAACCGTAAAAGAAATTGGCGAAAGGACCTTTTTTAAATGTTCCAATTTAGAAAGTGTATATTCTCAAGGAAGTATTGAAACAATTGGAACAAATTCATTTAGTCAGTGTAAAAAACTAACTCAAATTGACCTGTCCAACGTAAAAGAAGTAGGGTATCATGCATTTGGTGATTGTGAAAGCCTGAAGGAAATTCAATTGGATAACGTAGAATTGATAAGGGGCACAGCATTCGAAGAGACAGGTCTGGAAAAGGCAGTGCTGAACTTCAATACAGAGGCAGGTGAGATACAATATCAGGCATTTTGCCATTGCCCCAATTTAAAGACCGTGGAAATCAAGGGGAATTTATCAAAAATAGATGATGAAGCATTTTCATGGTGTGGTGCCTTAGAAGAGATTCAGATGGAAAACAGTGCTGCCATTACATATATTGGAATTCGGGTATTTGACAGGACCCCATGGCTGTCCCGGCAGTTAAACCAGTCAGAAACGAAAATGCTGATTATCAATCATATTTTAGTCAGTTATCAGCCCAATACATTTTATGCAGGAGAATATCTAGGTGTGCCCTATGATGAGCTTTCTTACGAACAGCAGGATGTGGGGCAGTCGATTGTAACTGCTGATAATTTTACTTATACACCGCCCACAGGGGTGGAAATGGAAACGGTATACATTCCGGCTGATGTGAAAGCCATTGCAGGAGGAGCATTTTATGGTGCTTACTCAGTGAAGGAAATTCAATTTGATTCCCAGATAAAAAATCTGGAGATAGGTGAGGAAGCCTTTGATTTCTGTACATGGGAACTGGATTATATGGAAAAAAACAATTTTCTGGTTATCGGGGGAAATTTGCTGAAGGTGAAGTGTAATGCAGAAATACTTCAGCTTCCCAATGGGGTGAAAAATGTAATAAGAGGTTGTTATATGGCAGGTGGTTATTACAAAAAAATACTAACAGAGGAAGTAGTGCCAGCAAAGAAAATCATATATCCCCAGAGTGTAGTGTCTGCTTATTGGTGGTCTTTTGTACCTTCTGGATGGGATGCAGTGGAAGTGATTTTACCGTCCTGTGCAGAAGAGAAGAGAGCTTCTTCAGCGAATGCATCAATCGTATTTCAAGATGTGGATACGGATATTGAGGTGGAAGATGTACTGCCTGGTTATAGGGCTGAAGAAATGCCTACTCCTACGATAACGGAGGAACCGGAGAAAACACCTACCCCCACAATAACGGAGGAACCAG
>CAMWHJ010000121.1 GCA_947174015.1 uncultured Lachnospiraceae bacterium
GCAATTTTGCATGGTTCTTTGCTCGTAACTATGAAGGTACTGAATAGTTACAAAAAGAATAAAAAAGGGGCAGGATTGCAATGAAAGAGAAAATAGATAGAATTAATGCACTGAAGAAAGAAAAAAATGCAGTAATTATGGCTCATTACTATGTGCAGGATGAAATTCATGAGATCGCAGATTACATAGGAGATTCTTTTTTCTTAAGTGAAAAGGCAACAGAAGTGGAGGCGGACACCATTGTCTTATGCGGAGTGTCTTTCATGGGGGAAAGTGCTAAGATTCTCAACCAGAAGAAAAAAGTGCTGCTGCCGGACGGTTCAGCAGACTGCCCCATGGCACATATGGCAAGTGCAGAGGGAATTCGTAAGGTTCGGGAGGAATATGAGGATGTGGCAGTTGTATGTTATGTGAATTCCAATGCAGAGTTAAAGCGTAATGCGGATGTGTGTGTTACATCTTCCAATGCCTTAAAGATTGTGCAAGCATTGCCAAATCAATACATATATTTTATACCGGATAAGAATTTAGGACGATTTGTGGCAGAGCAGGTGCCAACAAAGACCTTTATTTTTAACGATGGTTGCTGTCCGGTTCATGCAAAGCTTACTAGGGAAGAAGTTTTAAAGGCAAAAGAATTACATCCCAATGCAGAACTTTTAGTTCATCCAGAGTGTGAGAAAGAAGTGGTGGAGGAGGCTGCCTATGCAGGCAGTACCGCAGGAATTATAGCCTATGCCAGTAAAAGTGATAAAAAAGAATTTATCATTGGAACGGAATTAGGTGTCATGTATGATTTGAAAAAGAATAACCCAGAAAAAGTGTTTTATCCTTTAAGTGAAAACCTCATCTGTCCGGATATGAAAAAAATTACTTTGGATAAAGTCATTGATGTTTTGGAGAAAGATACCTTTGAGGTGGAATTAAAGGAACAGTTTGCCAAAGAGGCATATGTACCACTGGTAAGAATGTTGGAATTGGCGAAATAGAAATATGGACTGTGGGCAGTCAGTTCATTGGGAGGCAGTTATGGAGAAAGAATATGACGTAATAATCGTTGGATGCGGTGTGGCAGGCTGTTATACGGCACTGAATCTTCCGGAGGACAAAAAGATACTGATGATAACAAAAGCGTCATTGGAAGAAAGCGATTCCTTTTTGGCTCAGGGAGGTATTTGTGTATTAAAAAATGAAGAGGATTATGACAGTTTTTTTGAGGATACTCTGCGGGCAGGACATTATGAGAACCGCAAGGAATCAGTGGATATCATGATTCGTTCTTCTCGTCAGGTCATTGAGGAGTTGATAGAATATGGAGTGGATTTTGCCAGAGAAGATGGAGAACTGGCATTTACCAGAGAAGGTGCACATTCCACCAATCGCATTCTCTATCACGAGGACATTACGGGAAAAGAGATTATCAGCAAACTGCTCTTGCAGGTGCAAAAAAAGAACAATGTTACCATATTGACCAAAACACAGATGTTAGATATTCTCTGTAAAGATAACTGTTGTGACGGCATTGTGCTGCGAAGCAGTCAGGGAGAAACCATAACGGTATTTGCCCATGATGTGCTGTGGGCTTGCGGCGGTATTGGCGGTGTCTATAAAAATTCCACCAATTTTCCTCATCTGACAGGAGATGCCATTGCACTTTCTATTCGCCATAACATTACATTAGAACATGTAAATTATGTACAAATTCATCCCACCACTTTGTATTCGAAGAAAAAAGGAAGAAGATTTCTGATTTCCGAATCTGTGCGGGGAGAGGGTGCAGTGCTTTACAACAAAGACGGTGAGCGCTTTGTCAATGAGTTACTGCCAAGAGATGTGGTGACAAAGGAAATCTATCGGCAGATGGAAAAAGATCAGATGCCCTATGTGATGCTTTCCATGCTGACCATTCAGGATTATGATGTGAAGGAACGTTTTCCAAATATCTATAAACATTGTATGGAAGAAGGATATGATGTCACTAAGGAACCCATTCCGGTGGTGCCGTCCCAGCACTATTTTATGGGAGGGGTTTGGGTAGATTCTGTCAGCAAAACTACTATGGAACATTTGTATGCGGCAGGAGAAACCAGCTGTAATGGTGTTCATGGTGCCAACCGTTTGGCAAGCAATTCTTTGCTGGAAAGTCTTGTGTTTGCAAAACGTGCGGCAAAGGATATGCTAAATCATTGGCAGGAGCGGAGCAATCCTAAGGTGCTGGAGCAGGTAGAAGAACTGCGGACAATATATGGTATTGACTTAAAACAGTATGAAGATATAGAAAAATATCAGGAAGAAAATCAGCAGTTAGTAAAGAAAGCCATTGAAGAAGAAAATAAAAGACACAAAAATAATTTATAATGATGCTATATATATGTTAAAAGCATTACTTATACAGGAAGGAAAGGTATGATAAAACATGAACTCTATTACAACATTATTACATGTAGATGAACTGATTAAGCAGGCACTGCGGGAGGATATTTCCAGTGAGGATGTAACCACCAACGCAGTCATGCACAAGGCACAGACAGGTCGGGCTGACTTAATCTGTAAGCAGGAGGGAATTATTGCCGGCTTAGATGTATTTAAGCGCGTGTTTGAGTTATTGGATGATACGACAAAGGTGACTTTTTCGGTAAAGGATGGCGATGAGGTAAAGAATGGACAGCTTTTGGCAGTGGTGGAAGGAGATATTCGTGCCCTGTTATCCGGCGAGCGTACTGCATTGAATTATTTACAGCGTATGAGTGGAATTGCCACTTATACCAACAGCGTTGCGAAACTTTTGGAGGGCAGTAATACAAAGCTGTTAGATACCAGAAAGACCACGCCAAATATGCGTATTTTTGAAAAATATGCTGTGAAAGTGGGAGGTGGTCATAATCACCGTTATAATTTGTCGGATGGAATTTTAATTAAGGACAATCATATAGGTGCTGCTGGCGGTGTGAAGAAAGCCATAGAGATGGCGAAGGAATATGCTCCTTTTGTGCGGAAAATCGAGGTAGAGGTAGAAAATCTGGATATGCTGAGAGAAGCTCTTGAGGCAGGAGCAGATATTATTATGCTGGACAACATGACACCGGAGGAGATGAAAGAGGCAGTGCAGCTTACGAAGGGCAAGGCAGAGACGGAATGTTCTGGCAATGTGACAAAGGAGAATATTAAAAATATTCTTGATATTGGTGTGGATTATGTGTCTAGTGGTGCATTGACACATTCGGCACCGATATTAGATTTGTCTTTAAAGAATTTGAAGCCTGTGAATGGCATAGGCTGAACTCTTACGGTTTATCTATATATTTGGGCATATGTGTTGGAGATAAGCGGAGGTTAGAAATGAAAAAAGGTGATATTTTAGAGGGAATTGTGGAAACTGTGGAATTTCCCAATAAGGGAATTGTAACCATAGAGGGAAAAAGCATTGTGGTAAAGAATACGATTCCCGGTGAGAAAGTGAAATTTGCCATCAATAAAGCACGCAAGGGAAAGATGGAGGCAAGGCTTTTAGAAGTTTTGGAACAGGCGGATAATGAAATTCTGTCGGATTGTCCGCATTTCGGAGAATGTGGCGGCTGTGTATACCGAACTTTGCCTTATGAGGAACAGCTTGCTTTAAAAGAGCAGCAGCTATTGGAGCTGTTAAGTAAAGTAGGCTGTGAACATACTTTTCAAGGAGTAAAGCAAAGCCCCAGACAAAATGAATACCGCAATAAGATGGAGTTTTCCTTTGGAGATGCTTTTAAAGATGGTCCCCTATCCCTTGGAATGCACAAACGGGGCAGCTTTTATGATATTGTGGCAGTGACACATTGCAAACTGGTGGATGAAGACTATCGCAAAATTTTGAATGCCACGTTAAATTATTTTGCGGCCACGGATTTAAAGTTCTTTCACAAGATGACACATCTTGGTTTTTTGCGTCATCTTTTGGTACGCAAGGCGGTGAAAACGGGAGAAATTCTAATTGATATTGTAACTACAACCCAGAAAGAATTTGACTTTGCACCTTGGGTCAAATTGCTGTGTGAATTGGATTTGGAAGGAACAATTGCAGGGATTCTGCACACGAAGAATGACAGTTTGGCTGATGTGGTGAAAGATGAAGGGACAGAAATTCTGTATGGTGAAAATTTTTTCTATGAAGAATTGCTGGGGCTGAAGTTTAAGATTTCGCCCTTTTCTTTCTTTCAGACCAATTCTCTGGGAGCAGAGGTGCTCTATGATACGGTAAGAGAATATATCGGTGCTACTGAAAATAAGAAAATTTATGATTTGTACAGCGGAACCGGAACCATTGCCCAAATTCTTGCACCCGTGGCAAGCCATGTAACCGGAGTGGAAATTGTGGAGGAAGCCGTGGTGGCAGCTAAGGAAAATGCAGCACATAATCAGCTTATGAATTGTGAATTTATTGCAGGTGATGTGCTGAAGGTTTTAGATTCTCTGACAGAAAAACCGGATTTGATTGTACTGGATCCCCCAAGAGATGGAATCCATCCCAAGGCTCTGCCAAAGATTATTGCATATGGGGTGGAAAGAATGTTGTATATTTCATGTAAACCTACCAGTTTGGTGAGGGATTTGGAAGTGCTGCTCCAGGCAGGGTATGTGGTGGAGAAAAGTGTTGGGGTAGACTTATTTCCGGCTACGGCGAATATCGAGACGGTAGTTCAACTGGTCAACATCGGTGTAAAGCCCGACTATACGGTGGATTTCTACAACACCGTCAGCGAAGAGAAAAATAAAATATGTAGTTGTTGAGATTTTAAATATATGGTAAACTAATTATACAGTTGGCACTTTATATGCACGGTTTCGTGTGGTAATTAAAAAGTAGCTATTCAGTAGGTCTGTGCATTTACTGCACAGACCATAAGAAAAAGTGGATATAACAG
>CAMWHJ010000122.1 GCA_947174015.1 uncultured Lachnospiraceae bacterium
AAGCACAGTAGGAGCATTAACCAAGGATGGAAAGCTATATATGTGGGGATATAATCATTCTGGTCATGTAGGGGACGGAACGAGCAAAGATAAATATGAACCACATCAAGTGCAGATAGCTGAAGAAATAGAATCCTTTAATATAGAGGAAAGCACAGTAGGAGCATTAACCAAGAGTGGAAAGTTATATATGTGGGGGGACAATTACGATGGAGAAGTAGGAAACGGCGGACCAAAAGGATGGAGTGTATCTACCCCTTACCATGTTTTGAAGAATGATAATGTAGCATTTTTCAATCTGTATTATGAATATCCATATGGGGAGACAACAGTAGCGGTAACAAAAGATGGAAAGTTATATATATGGGGATATAATGAGTTAAATGAAGATAGAGTTCCAACAAAAATTGAACTTTCTGATGATGCAGTATCGAAAAAATCACTAATTACTGTTTCAAATGAGCAGGAGGTAAATCAAGTTTTGTTAAACAGTCCATATGATAACATAACAGAAACCACCGACTTGCAAAAAATAGTCGCCACCGGAGAAAACGGCAATGCCGCCGGACTAATGCCGGAAACTGTCTATAATTACTACATTATGAAATCAAAGTCCCAAGAGCAGCCATTTACAACAGATAACCTGCTCTACATTGGACAGGGCATTTCCGATGCTTTTGGAAATTTACATATTGATTGCGAGATGAAGGAAGATTATGGAAATCCCGAAACAGTAGTGGTGGGAATGAAACAACTGGAATTATCCCAAGACCAGATCACAGTTTCTGATGTGATGTGGAATGGTCAGAAGCAGGATATTTATCCAGAAGTATACTATCAGGGAACGCTGTTGACTGAGGATAAGGACTATGAGGTTTCCGGTGATTTCAGTGCAAAGGAAGTTGGAGAATATACCATCACCATAGAAGGAATTGGGTATTATACCGGTATTGTGTGCAAAAACTACAAGGTTTATCAAGATGAAACAATTGTAACACTGACACCGGCAATTACGGAGGAGCCGGAACAAACACCGACTCCAAGTATAGAACCCACACAGACACCAATGCAGACAATCACTCCAACACAGACATTGACACCAACGGCGGTATTAACTCCCACCAAGAAACCAAGTGCCACCCCAGAACCGAAAACAGAAAATAAGACAATTAAGAAAACCTACGGAGCTGATAAGTTTTCGGTAGCCATCAACAATGGAAATTCATTAAAATACAAGAGCAGTAAAACTTCTGTGGCAGCAGTAAATGCAAAGGGAATGGTGACCATCAAAGGCTGCGGAAAGAGCACCATAACCATTACCAATGCTGCAACAGGGCACGTTTACCAAAAGATAACACTTACCGTGGTGCCCCAAAAGCCCACATTAAGTGTAGAGAAAACTTCCACAAAAAAGGTATTAAAAATAAAGTGGAAAAAAGACACAAAAGCAGACGGATTTGAGATATACTATAGTACAAACAAGAATTTTTCCAAAAAGAAGTCGCTTCTTGTAAACAGCAAGACAACGAAAAAGACAGTGAAAAACTTAAAGAGCGGAAAGAAATACTATGTAAAAATACGTGCATATAAAAACTGGAATGGAACTAAGCTGAAAGGAGCATGGAGTAAGACAGTTAATGTAAAAGTAAAATAACAAAAACAGGGAATGAAAGCAAGATATCAGGCAGGGCTGACAGGTGATGTGTCAGCCCTGTTTGTATGATTATCCCTTGACCTGAAACTTTGAAGAAAGTAGGGTTCACAGACCAAAACCCGAACGTGTAAATATTGAATATTGAAAATAGTATCAAAAAGGATTGCAATTTTTCATATAAAATAATCTTGCGTAAATAAGCAGTAAAACACTTTGACAGAATGGTCCAAATCGTTTACACTGATGTAAAAGAATAGATATAGAAAGGAAAGTTACAAAATGGAAAAAAATATCCCTTACAAAATTTATCTGGAAGAACAGGAAATGCCTAAGCAGTGGTATAATGTGCGTGCAGACATGAAAAAGAAGCCTGCACCGATTTTGAACCCGGAAACTCTCAAACCGGTTACCGTGGAGGAACTTTCAGGAATTTTCTGCAGCGAGCTGGCAAAGCAGGAATTAGATGATACCACGCCTTACTTCGATATTCCGCAGGAAATTCAGGATTTTTATAGAATGTATCGTCCGTCTCCACTTGTAAGAGCTTATTGTCTGGAGAAGAAACTTAAAACACCCGCTCATATTTATTATAAATTTGAAGGGAACAATACATCAGGAAGCCACAAATTGAATTCTGCCATTGCACAGGCATATTATGCTAAGGAACAGGGGCTAAAAGGTGTGACAACAGAGACTGGTGCAGGTCAGTGGGGAACGGCTCTTTCCATGGCATGTTCTTATTTTGAACTGGACTGTCAGGTATATATGGTGAAATGTTCCTATGAACAAAAGCCTTTCCGCCGTGAAGTAATGCGTACATATGGTGCACAGGTAACTCCATCCCCATCTATGAATACCAATGTGGGACGTAAGATCAATGAGGAATTCCCGGGAACCACAGGAAGTCTTGGATGTGCCATTTCTGAGGCAGTTGAGGCTGCTGTCAGTCAGGAGGGATACCGTTATGTATTAGGCTCCGTGCTTTCACAGGTATTGCTGCATCAGTCAGTGATTGGTCTGGAAGCCAAGGCAGCATTGGATAAATATGGAATTAAGGCGGATATGATTATTGGCTGTGCCGGCGGAGGTTCCAATCTGGGCGGTTTGATTTCTCCGTTTGCCGGAGAGATGCTGAGAGGTGAGGCAGATTATAAACTGATTGCAGTAGAGCCGGCATCCTGTCCAAGCCTTACAAGAGGTATCTATGCATATGATTTTTGTGATACAGGAAAGGTATGTCCTCTTGCTAAAATGTATACATTGGGCAGTGGATTTATCCCGTCTGCAAACCATGCCGGCGGACTTCGCTATCATGGAATGAGTTCCACGGTTTCGGAATTATATGATCAGGGAATGATCGAGGCAAGAAGTGTGGAACAGACGGAAGTATTTAAGGCGGCAGAGGCTTTCGCAAGAATTGAGGGAATTCTGCCTGCACCGGAAAGCAGCCATGCAATTAAAGTGGCAATCGATGAAGCTATAAAATGCAGAGAGACTGGTGAAGAAAAGAACATTGTATTTGGTCTTACCGGAACAGGATATTTTGATATGGTAGCATATCAAAGATATAATGATGGCGAGATGGGAGATTATATTCCTACGGACGAAGAATTGGCAAAAGCCATTGCCAAGCTTCCGAAGGTAGAACTGTAAACAGTTGAGAAGAAACCTGTTAGAAAATTTTGTATTTATTCAAGTAATTTGTAGAAATACATAAATAAAGGTTGCATTTTTCGTGAAAATATTATAGTATACTTTAAGAGGAAAACAAGTGTGCACCACAGACGGACAATAAAGGAAAATTGTTTTTCATGGAAGAAATCACATGGATTGTGAAAGTAAAATAACGAATTTGAGGAGAAATGAACAATGAGTCAGAAATTAAAAGTTGGTATTCTTGGAGCTACCGGAATGGTAGGTCAGCGTTTTATTGCATTATTAGAGAATCATCCTTGGTTTGAGGTAACCACAGTGGCTGCCAGCCCGAGAAGTGCAGGAAAGACATATGAAGATGCCGTAGGAGATAGATGGAAAATGACAACTTCAATGCCGGAGGCAGTTAAGAAGCTGGTTGTAATGAATGTGAATGAAGTGGAGAAAGTGGCATCTCAGGTAGATTTTGTGTTTTCAGCGGTTGACATGTCGAAGGAGGAAATCAAGGCAATTGAAGAAGCTTATGCTAAGACAGAAACACCGGTTGTCTCCAACAACAGTGCCCACAGATGGACACCGGATGTGCCAATGGTAGTACCGGAAATCAATCCGGAGCATTTTGCAGTGATTGAATCGCAGAGAAAGCGTCTTGGAACCACCAGAGGCTTTGTGGCAGTTAAGCCCAACTGTTCGATCCAGAGCTACGCACCGATCCTGACTGCCTGGAAAGAATTTGGTGTGAAGGAAGTGGTTGTTACCACATATCAGGCAATTTCCGGTGCCGGAAAAACCTTTAAGGATTGGCCGGAAATGGAGGGAAACATCATTCCATTCATCGGTGGAGAAGAAGAAAAGAGCGAGCAGGAACCATTGAGATTATGGGGTAAGATTGAGAACGGAGAAATCGTTAAGGCAGAAGGTCCTATCATCACATCTCAGTGTATTCGTGTGCCGGTATTAAACGGACATACCGCAGCAGTATTTGTGAAATTTGAGAAAAAACCAGCCAAGGAAGACTTGATTAAAGCTATGGTGGAATTTTCCGGTCTTCCACAGGAATTAGAACTTCCAAGTGCACCAAAGCAGTTTATCCAGTATTTAGAGGAGGACAACCGCCCTCAGGTAACTTTAGATGTGGATTATGAAAATGGAATGGGTGTATCCGTAGGACGTCTTCGGGAGGACAGCGTATATGACTATAAGTTTGTGGGCTTATCCCACAATACTGTTCGTGGTGCAGCAGGCGGAGCAGTTCTCTGTGCAGAATTATTGAAGGCACAAGGTTATATTCAGGCAAAGTAATTTGTTTGTAACTGTTCAGCAGGTCTGTGCAGAAAATGCACAGACCGTAAGAAAAAGTGGATATAACAGGCAAAGAACCATTGCCGTAGG
>CAMWHJ010000123.1 GCA_947174015.1 uncultured Lachnospiraceae bacterium
TTTTCTTACGGTCTGTGCAGTAAATGCACAGACCTACTGAACAGTTACAAATATTGTAACTATTCTGCCGGTACATTTTCTGGAGATACCTCTTGTGGCTGCTGTTCCTGCTGTTCCTGTGGCTGTTGTTGCTGGGCTGCCTGCTGAGCCGCCTGCTCTGCTGCCTGTTGCTGCTGCAGTGCCTGCCATGCTGCTGCCTGCTGGGCTGCCAGTTCTGCTGCCTGCTGGGCTGCCTGCTGCTGGGCTGCCGTAGCCTTAGCTGTATTCAAATCTCCAGTGGCTATGGCTGCATTCATGGCTGCCACCGCATTGGGATCTGCACTAGCAGTACCTACTGTCACATACTGGGGTGACATTTGATAGGTACTTTTATTCACACGTTCTCTGCTGACTTCCACACCATTCTCGGTGACAACCTTATAAAGCTCTGCCACATATCCGGTGTGTGCAGACTGAGTAGTCTTAAAATATCCAATGGGCTGACCGCCGTCTGCCACCAGCTTTGGTGCACCCGGCTCCGTCTTGCTGACGGTAACACTTTCAAAGGTTACCTTGCGGTTTGCGGTATCTCTGGTTTCACAACCATAAATATTAAAATATACCTTTTTGTTGGCAGTATAGCCTTCAATATAGATAGGATTTTCTGTATTATTGGTAAATTTCAAATCCTTTGATGTTCCTGCAATGGCAGCATCTGCGGATGGATCTACATACGTTACAATCATGGAATGGTTAAAACGTTCGTCCACCTGAAGTTCTGCACGGAGAACCGCATTGTAAAGTGTGGTACTCACCTGACAGATACCTCCGCCAAAGCTTTCCACCACCTGACCATTTAAGTAAGAACCTGCCATATAGTAACCGTTTTCCTCCGTAAATGGACTTACCGTCTCATACATGGAAAAACTGTCACCGGGATACAACAATGTACCATTGACCAAATTGGTTCCATTCGTTACATTAGTGGAACGGGAAGAACCGGAACTGGAAAAATCTGTGGAAAAAGCACCAAGCACATCTTTCACCTTTGCCAGCTGCTCTGCATCACCTCTCGGCTTTTCCACCTGCACATTGACTTCAAATTCTGCATTTTCGCCTTTCCATTCCTTGGTTACAAACTCCTCTAATCCTTTGATGGTCTCCTCTTCATTGACCACAATGCCATCCTGCCCTTCATGAACGGTAAAACCGCTGGAGGTTTTCTCCAATGTGGCATCTACTGCCTCCTGATTAAATACCTCGCATTTTTCCACCACCATATTTTTCAGGGCTTCCTGATCCACCTGCAGGTCGATATTATATTCCAAAGGCTGGTTCTCCAAATCCTTTAACGCTTTGTATCTTTCAATAATATTTCCTTTGGTGCCATATTCCAGTGCTTCAGTAAGTACATCCAGATTGCCGCAGGAAATACCCATATCTGCACCGGTCACTTCTACCTTATTGTCAAATACGCTAAGTGTGATGGTCTTGCTTTGCAAATCCTCCACATATTCCTCTACCTCGGCCTTGACTTCCTCTAAGGTCTTACCGGCGGCATTAATGTTCCCCATATAGATGCCGTTTTTAAATACCTGCTCACTGCTGTTGTTTCCAACCGCATAAGCCTCCACTCCATACTTTACACCACATGCCACACCGACAATACACAGTACTGTTACAATTTTAGTAAATCTTTTCATAGCTTTTCCCCTTTAAAAATGGTAATAATATTGGACAACTTATGTATATCCTGTCTAAAACAGGTTATCCGCAACTGTTACAACAATAAGTAAATCTTAATATTGCTATTTTAGCATAAGAATAACCTTTTGGAAAGATACAGATATACCAATTTATTTGACATATTCGTGTCTTTTTTGATAAACTGTTACACAACGGAGGCAAATATGCTAACCACCATAGTAACCACCAAAATGCCTGCAATAATAGCAGCAACGGTTTTCTTTGTTTTTGAGTTGTTCATATTAATCATTTTGTTCACCTCTGATATATTATTAAAAAGTACCGCAGACTTATGCCTGCAAAACTTCTTTCTAGAAAGGATATTATAAACTATGTCTCGTTTTTTTGCAACCTTTTTTATCATAATCATATTCATTCTCTGGTATGCCTATGAGCGCAACAAAGCAACCCGTATTGCCCGGAAAAATTCAGAAGAATTTTGGGAACTGGAACAGAGAGCCAACAGTACCCGGAAAAAATCCCTGGATGGCTTGAAGAAAATCACCATTCCTCTGGATAAGCTTCCTTTCTTAGACACCAGGGACGAAAAACTTAACGAATACCAGGATTTTGTAAAGCAGCTGTCGGAATCAGACATTTACAATCTGACAGGTATTTCCAATACAGATCTGAAACTTACCTATGGAGCACCTAATTTTTCTTACTTAAGTCAATGTGATCAGAACTTTATTGAACTGGCACGTACCTTGAATCTGTGGGCAAAACGTCTCTTAGAGCTTTCCTGTGAAAAGGAGGCTCAGACCGTCCTTGAGTTTGCCATAGACTGTAAAAGTGATGTGAGTTCCACCTACGAAATGCTCTCATCCCTCTATGTGTCCCAAAAAAAGCCTGACAAAATTCAGTATCTTATGGAGGTTGCCGAATCTTTAGATACCTTATTAAAACCCCAGATTTTGTCCAAACTGCAGCAGGCATACTTAGATTCTGGCTCCGGTTTCGAAGACATCTTTTAATACATTGTTCAGGGAATGAACAGCCGCCTCATGGGTGAGAGGGCTCCTTTTTTCATAATCAAACAGGAGGGCTGTTCTTTTCCTTTTAAAATCTCCCTGCACATCATAGGAAAATACTTCCAGATGAGTCATGCGGTACAGCTGCTTCTCTTCTGCTTTCTCATATTTTCCACCCAACAAATATCTTGGCTCTGCTGCCTCCCGACGGTAAAATAAACGAATACTCTCTTTCTCTTCCTCCTGACTTGGTGCCCATATAGGTCGGTTTTTTAAATTTTCCCGCAGATACAAATCATACACCAGACACTCTTTGAAACATTCCAGTCTCCTTCCAGACTCCTCTGGGGAAACCTTTTCACAAAATTTCTCCTGAAAATATGCCAGCAATATCTCATAGCGAGCCATTCTGGAATGATTGACTGCAAATAATCCATGGTTCTCATAATAATCACCCAAACTTTCATACATGGCAAAGGCATTGGAAAAAAAGGTCAACAGAAATTCCATGGTTCTGGTAAACTGGTCACTGTTATAGTAGACCTCCACCATTTCCTCCACCTGTTTCAAACGAATCACCTCACCATAACTCAGCCATCGTGTATACAATACCTCATAAGGCGGTGTCTTACTATATACAATGCCAAACTCCTCTTTTTTCTCATACAGATAAGCACCCTTTAGCACCTTTAAAAACCCCATCTGCAGCTGCTCTGGCCGCAGTTCATAAACAGCATTAAAGGAATGGGAAAAACTCTTATAATCCTCATTGGGCAGCCCGGCAATCAAATCAAGATGCTGATGGATATTGCCTCTCTCCTTAAGATACAATACATTTTTCTTCAAAGTATCAAAATTTGTCCTTCTCTGTATGGCATTTATGGTATCTGGATTCACCGATTGTACTCCGATTTCCAACTGTACCAAACCCGGTCTTAAACTTCTAAGAAAAGCCAACTCATCTTCATTAAAAATATCTGCTGACACCTCAAAATGGAAATTCGTAATCCCATTGTCATGCTCTTTGATAAATTTTAAAATTCCCATGGTATGCTTATGAGAACAATTAAAGGTTCTGTCCACAAATTTCACTTGGGGTACCTGATGCTCCAAAAAGAATTCCAACTCCTGCTCCACCAGACAAAGACTACGAAACCTGACACTTTTGTCCACGGAGGACAGACAGTAGGCACAGGAGTATGGACAGCCCCGGCTGCTCTCATAATAGATAATTCTATGTTCAAAATCCTGCAAATCTTCGTAGGCAAAGGCAAGGTCATCCAAATTGCACAGTTCCCTGTCTCTGGTAGTCACGATTTCCATATGCTCACTCCGATAAATTAATCCACAAATATCCTTTAAATCAAGAGACTTATCCACATAGTAAGCCACAAGCTCTTTGAACGTAAACTCTCCTTCCCCACGCATGATCCCCTTGACCACAGGATTCGCTTCCAGAAATTCCCAGGAAAGATAACTTACCTCCGGACCACCCAGCCAGATATCTATCTGAGGAAGCACCTGCCTAATATTCTCCAATATTCCCCTGATAAACTCTATATTCCAGATGTAGCAGGAAAGCACCAATACATCGGGGGATTCCTTATAAATATTGCTGATAACCTCCTCTCTCAAATGATTAATCGTATATTCCTTTAAAGTCACATAACTTTTATATTCCCCTAAATTTGCCCTTAAGGAATAGACTGCCAAATTAGAATGTATGTATTTTGCATTGATAGCTGTTAGTAATATTTTCATCTTCCACCATCCCTTTGGTTCATTCATCTTCAAAACGCAGCCGTTTTCCACATAACTGCTGTTTTAAAGCAACTATATTTTTTCACATCATCATACCAAAAACACACCCTGCAATGATACAGGGTGTGTAGATGATAATACATTTATATGACTGTTCCGTACCTTTCCGGTTATCTTATTTTGTAACTATTCAGTACCTTCATAGTTACGAGCAAAGAACCATGCAAAATT
>CAMWHJ010000124.1 GCA_947174015.1 uncultured Lachnospiraceae bacterium
ATTCCGCATAATCTCCCGGTTCTGTCATGGAATATTCATCAAACATATTTAAAGCGGAGTGGGTTCCGTACTTCTTGATGGGGAGGATTCCTGTCATGTATGCTAATGATACATAGATTTTATCTTTCAACAGGTTTCTTATAAAATCAAGATATTTTCTCTGGTCTTTTGATGCATACTTCTTTTCTCGCAAAATACAATCCCATTCATCAATAATAAATACAAAGCTTTCCCTTGTCTTGCTGAATAATTTAGCTAGTGCCATACCCAAAAATTTTTCCTGCTCAGGAATTTTTCCCGGATACTGTTCTTTCAATTCTTCTAATACTTGTGACTGTATATATGAAATCAGTTCTTCCACTGAATCTACTACACTAAGAAAATCCTGTATATTCAAAGAAATTACATTGTACTGATTCAGATTTTTTCTGTAACTCTCATCTTCTGCAATTTTATATTTAGCAAATATTTCTGAAGAATCACACTCTCTTCCATAATATGCTGCCAGCATATTGGCTGCCATGGACTTACCAAATCGTCTGGGACGGCTGATGCAGATAAATCTTTGCATAGTATTAATATACTCATTTGTATATTTGATTAATCCTGTTTTGTCAACATAAATTTTAGAATTAACTGCCTGTTGGAAACTGCCATTTCCCGGATTCAAATAAACTCCCATGTTACGCCTCCTTCCATTTGAATATATAGTACCACAGTTTTTGTGTTTCAACTATAAGATATTCCAGATTTTGTAACTATTCAGTACCTTCATAGTTACAAGCAAAGAACCATGCAAAATTGCCTACGGCAATGGTTCTTTGCCTGTTATATCCACTTTTTCTTACGGTCTGTGCAGTAAATGCACAGACCTACTGAACAGTTATATTTTTTCTTCATATCTCCTGCGATAATATTCCATAGTACGGTATTCCAAAATATCCTTCATATGTTTCTTAAATGCTTCATTCCCTATTACATCTTCCAAATCATCTCTAATTGCAAGAGCATACCCCTCCTTCTCAATAAAGAAACCTTTTCCGGAAGCCTTTAAGAATTTAATAGGCATGCTCTTTGCTTTAATCAAATGCTGTTTATCTGTCATATCTTTATAGTCCGCATAGGATATATTTGTTGCAAAATCTTTCCAGTTTGTCCCGTTATCAAAGAATTTTTTCCAAGCTACCAATACATCTTCATCTTTAACCGCTAATCGTATATCACCATCATTATAGAAACTGTATATAATTGGCATCTTATAAACCTTCTGCATATCAGTAGTTTCAAGCAATGATAGGAACTCTCTTCCAATTCCTAAATATACTTTATCCTCATCCGCAGATAACTCATGTAATTCATACAGAAAATCCATATACTTCCGAAACGGATTTTCTTTGGCATGTTTCATACAATATTGATAAATATCACCATCCATGTATGTAAACAGCTCCATTCGAGTAGGCACTTTGCCATCCAGTAATTCTTTGACTCTGTAAAATTCCTGCTTAATTCGCTCTTTCACAGATAATGATTTCTTATCCAGTTCCTTGAATAAATCAATAAGTCTCATATCAAAATCCACAATACAATCATCAGGATACTCAATATTGGTGTAATCATGGGCAGTCTTTTCTCCAAAGCCCTTCCCACCACTTAAAAGTAATGGTGCTCGTCCTGCTTTTTCATAGTTACCAATAAAGTCTAAAACATTTAGATACTCTTTACCTTTACTGGTACGAAGTCCGCGCCCTAACTGCTGTAAAAATACAATTGGTGACTCGGTTGGTCTTAAAAACATAACCATATCAAGAGCAGCAATGTCTACACCTTCATTAAACATATCTACAGAGAAAACCACCTTAATCTCTTGATTTTTCAGCTTATCAATCGCCTTATCCCTGTCTTCTGAAAACTCTCCATCCGCATTACTATATACTGCAACAGCCTCAATACCTCTTTTACAAAATTCCTTTGCCATTTCTTCTGCATGCTGTCTGGAACAACAAAAACCAAGAGCCCTTTTAGAACGATATTTCATATAGTATTTATAAATCAAATCGCAGCGTTTTACATTGCCAATATAAGTTTCGTTTAATTCCTTTTCATCATAACGACCTTTTGCAAGATGCAATAATGAATAGTCTGTTTCATCATAAATACCGTAATAATGAAATGGAACAAGCACACCTTTATTTATTGCTTCTTTTAATGAAATTTCATATGGCACATTATACTCACAGATTTCATATATGTTTTTTCCATCCATTCTTTCAGGTGTAGCGGTAAGCCCCAGTAAAAACTGTGGTTTAAAATAATTAACAATTCTTTGATATTGGTCATTAACTGCATGATGAAATTCATCAATGACCAAATAATCAAAATAATCCGGTGCAAAGAAATCTTCTTTCAAATATTCGTTTCTACCAAGAGTTGCGACAGATGCAAAAATCACAGCTTTATCTGTATCCTTCTGTTTTCCATAAAAGAACCCATAGTCATCAGATTTTCTTACATTTTTAAAGGATATAGCTGCCTGTTTTAATATTTCTTCTCTATGAGCCACAAATAATACACGCTCGTACTTAGCAGAATCAAATGCAGCCAGATAGGTCTTTCCCACACCGGTAGCCGCTTGCACTAATCCCTTTGTAGCACCTTCTGACCTGCTATCCTCCAAAGCATATAAGGCTTCTATCTGTGCTCCTCGAGGCTGAAACAATACTTCAACATTAGTATCTTTATCATCTTCCAATTTATCATATTTCGCTAAATCTTTTGATACCGCTGGCTTATGCCAATTCTTAGAATATCTTGTGAGTTCATCATCATCAATTACAATAGAATGATTTTCAAATAAATCCACAAAAGTATCATAAAACAAACTAAAATTCTTTTTATCATTCAGACTATTAAAACGGTAATTCCACTCTATTCCAGAAGTCAATGCACTTCGTGAAATATTAGAAGAACCAATATATATTTCTCCAATATTTTCATAATGAAATATGTATGACTTCGGATGAAATGACCGTTCTTTATCATTATAGAATCGTAAATCTACCCTGTTGCCCAGTTCTTTTTTTATTAGACATAAGGCTGATGGTTGGGTAATTCCAAGATAATTTCCGGTAAGAATTCTCACCTGTACACCACGATCCAATGCCGCCTTTAAATCCTTCAGAATCATTCTCACCCCCGATTCCATAAGGAAAGAGACGATAATATCAATCTTATTTGCTTTTAGCATGCTCATTTTTAACTGATAATATAAAAAGCAATTTCTATCTCTATCACCAGTCATGACATCTGTATATTCTATTTGTAATCCATCAATATCTATCTTTTCCGCAAAATCAGATTGAGCCATTTTTCTTCACCTCTTCCTGGTCGTACATCCGAAGTTATCCATTGCTCTTCTATTTCCAAACCATCTATTCTACTCAAAAATTCTGCAAAAGCCTCTTCTGTCATGTCTGTAAAATATCGTCCATTTCTTTCACCTGCAAAAATACCATATTTGAAAGATGTGTATATGATTCCATTTTTCTTTAATGCAATCATCATCCTTCTCATTACCTCAGTCAATTCTCCAACCAGTAAGTGCAATATAGACGAGCATGCCCAGATGCCATCGTACTTATCTACTTCCGATAGTTCCTGAAAAAAAATGTTTTTCACTTTAATTCCAGTATGTTCGCTAGCCAATTTACACAACTCTGCCGAACCATCAATAGCCTCTACATTATATCCTTGTTCCAAAAAATATTTTGTATCACGCCCAGAACCACAGCCGAAATCAAGTATATTGGAACCTTTTTTCAACTTTGCTAAAAAATGCTTTTGCATTGTAGTAAATTCTATATTTACTGTGCTTTTATAAAATTCTTCAGCATTACTATCATAATAGCCAAGAGTATTGTTGTATTGCATTATATTCCTTTCCTTCTCAATCGTTAGATATACCAGCCCACATTTCTACCTTTTTCTTGTAGCAGTATAATAAGTGTCAACGTATTTATTCTTTCACATACTCTTCTATCAAACAGATATGTTTCTTTGTGTCTTTA
>CAMWHJ010000125.1 GCA_947174015.1 uncultured Lachnospiraceae bacterium
TTTACTGCACAGACCGTAAGAAAAAGTGGATATAACAGGCAAAGAACCATTGTCGTAGGCAATTTTGTATGGCTCTTTGCTTGTAACGATGAAGGTACTGAATCGTTAAAAATTTGGAAGGGACAGAATAAGCATGAAGAAAAATAAGAAACAGATGCTTGCCCTTGCTGTCTGTGTGGGTCTGGTGGCATTGACAGTAGTGGGTGTATTTTCTTTCGTTTACGGAAAGAACAGTAATAAACAGAATGCCTTAAAGGGAATACGGAATTTTTTTGCAGTGACAGACAAAAGCTGTCTAAACCGTTATTTAGATTACAATGAATTTGAAAATTTATTCTATGAAAATGATATGGAAATCACTGGCGAGTTTTATGAGAAGGTGAAAGGGATTACCATTGAGACAGCCATCGAAGGTACGGTGGATAAATCCAACGGATTGATAAAGGCAGGTTTTCAGTTAGGGCTGGGAGGCATTCCCTTTGTGGAATTTGAAGGTTACAGTGATGATACCAACTTGTATGCTGCTACGGTATTAGCGGAGGATAAGCTGCTGATGATAAATTACAAAGGGGACTTGTATGAGGCAGGCAGCAGGATAGGATTGAAACCGACCGCAGTAAATATTTTTCAAAAATCATACATAGAGTTTTTTGAGTTTTTCATCAGCAGTCAGAAAAACAACCGGATGCAGGAGCTGTTGAAACATAAGCAGATAAAAAAGGACTTGCTGGGAATATACGGTAAGATGCAGGTGGAAAAAGAGGATAATTTAGAAGGGGGAGTTGTGTATGATATCACGATTCCGTCCATGGAAGTGCAGACGTTTCTGTCAGATATGTGTATGGAATTTCCGGAATTTCAGTCACAGGGCTATGGGGACATTGTGGAGAAATTCATCAGTAAACAGGGGATTCTTCTTCAGGTGGTAATCCCAGAACATGGAGATACCTCTCAGATTTCCATGGAAAATCCAGACAATGGATATCTTATGACTCTCACAAGAGAGGAGCAGGAAAAAGAAGGTGCACTTGGTTTTTGCGAAACGATCACAGCAGTGATTGCAAAAGAGGAGAAAGATATTTTAAACGCCTCTTTTGTCTTGGATTATAGTAAGGAAAATAATGGAATATCTGTAACATTCAGTGAGACAGAAAATCAGATAGAGGGAAGTATTTCCGGCATTTTGACCACCGATGCAAAGGAGAAGGAGATTTCTCTTATTATGGAAGAACTGGTGTTGACATACCACGATACCACCATAGACCTGCAGGGAAATCTGCAGGCAGCCTATGGGGAATTTGCGGTGATGCTGCCGGAGTTAGAAACCGTAGACATCATAAATGGAAGTGAGCAGGAAATCAAAGAACTGAAAAATCAGATTGGAAAAAGCATTAAGGGAAGGGTGGGGGATGCCATCCGCCAAATCCTAAAATCCTTTGGCATCAGTTTTTAATGTGTGCTCCCTGGCTCATGGCACTGTTGTGGTAGCGGCCATCAAAGGTTACGTCCTCTCCAAACCAATCTGGCGGAGTAAAGTTTTCGGCTTCCTCCAAAGAGGCAAATTCTACTTCCGCCAGATATAGGGGAGAAAAAGGAGCATGAAACACATCCAGTTCTATGGTATGAGTATCATCCAAAGGCAGGAGATAGCGGGTTTTTGAGATAAGATACCCATCTGTCTTTATCTTTAGGTGCTCATAGGCCTCTTGTGTCAGCGGCAGGTTATATTCCTCTCTGATCAACAATCCCTTAGATTTATAGGTTAAAAAATATTCTTCATCTTCACGGCGGATACGCACCACGGGTGAGGTGCATAAATAGCCCTGTTCGATTCTTTTTTGTGGATAATTCTCTAAATTACCAGGTAAAGTGTGAATTAAATATTTGCGTTCTATTTCCATGGGAAACCTCCTCGTATAATAAGTTTGTAAGCAAGAGAAATCAGCTTACAGACTTATTCTTTTTATGGTATAGAGGTAAGGACATCTAAGAGGAACTCTCCTCATCTTATTCCCATCTATACGATCAACAGTTACATTTTCATAAAGTGAATTCTGTGGTATGATATCAGCAGAGTCTGATGTCCGAAGGCACTGCTTTTCCTCCTTTCAGCCGGCTTTGTCCGAGACTGCTTCGAAAGCATGCAGCCTGGCTCATATGACACATTCCGCTTACACAGAAGTTGCATCCCCAGCCGTTAGCACCAGCAAAAAATGCTGACTGGGTGAATGCCCATTATGCGAGGCTGCGGTCATCATATGTAGCACAGGATAACCCTTTTGCTTTAGGCTTCACTAACCCTGATCAGAAAGGAGCGTGATAACATGATTAAGATCAACTATATGTCCACTTTGTTCGTTGGTATTGATGTAAGTTCAAAATCCAATGTTGTTTATGCTATGGATTTTGAGGAAAACAAATATATCACTTCCTCTTTCAGCAATAACCAGCCCGGTGCTGATAAACTTGCTGAAATGATATCGGAATGTATGAAAAAGCATTCTGATCTCAATACAATTGTCATTGCATTAGAATCTACATCTGTTTACAGCATTCACATAGCTAATTTTTTGTCAACATGTGAAACCCTAATGCCTTATAAACCTTATGTGTACTGTGTTAATCCAAAGGCAACAGCCAACTACCGCAAGTCCTATGTCGGCATGGATAAAACCGATCCCTTGGATGCTTTTCTCATTGCTGATTTTGCGAGGGTGGGCCGCACAAAAAAGTGTGAACCATGGCGCGGCGTCCAATATCTCGCTTTAAAGCGGTTGACAAGACACCGCCTTCATCTTGCAGAATGCATCACTCGGGAAAAAACCTATATGGTTTCCAACCTCTATCTGAAGTTCAGTGAGCTTCAGCTTTTAGAAAGTGAAGAACAACCATTTAGCAACACTTACGGTGCTACAGCCTCGGCAGTACTTACTGAGTTTATGTCTCCTCAGGAAATCATTGATTCATCTGAAGATGAACTGCTTGAGTTTCTGGCGAAGAAGAGCCGAAACCGTATCACAGATATATCTAAAACCTCTGACCTGCTGAAAAAGGCTGCCAGGGATTCTTATCGATTAGATAAATGCATGTATGAGCCGTTAAATGTATCTTTAGCAAGCTCTTTCAACTGCATCCAGACCTATCAGAAAGAAATTAAACTGATCGATCAGGCAATCGAAAAGTGTATCAATGGAATGAATCCAAATGCATTTATCATTCTGAAGTCCATTCCGGGTATTGGACCTGTATGGGCTGCCGGCATTCTGTCTGAAATAGGCGACATTACCGCATTCCATTCATCAGATGCACTTGCCAAATATGCCGGCTTAACATGGATGAAAAACGATTCCGGTGACTTCGTATCCGAAGATAACCGCATTTCAAAAGCAGGCAACACTTATCTCCGTTATTATCTCGGAGAAGCTGTAAACAGTGTCAGGAGACATGTTCCTGAATATGCTGAATTCTATTCCAGAAAATATGCTGAAGTGACCAAACATCAGCACAAGAGAGCACTCGCACTTACATCTCGTAAATTCGTACGACTCGTTTTTGGTTTGCTGGTCAAAAACCAACTGTACACCGGCGAAAAACTGGACGCCGAATTAAATACGGAGTCTTAATAACGCTCATTTTCAAAAAACTGATTTATGAGCGATGGTGAAGTGCACCCTTTTTTAGGAAAAATATATCAAAATCTTTTTCAAATATCTCTTGACATATCACCAGAATGCTTGTTAAAAAAATAACGAAACTGTTCAGTAGGTCTGTGCATTTACTGCACAGACCGTAAGAAAAAGTGAATATAACAGGCAAAGAACCATTGCCGTAGGCAATTTTGCATGGTTCTTTGCTCG
>CAMWHJ010000126.1 GCA_947174015.1 uncultured Lachnospiraceae bacterium
TCCACTTTTTCTTACGGTCTGTGCAGTAAATGCACAGACCTACTGAACAGTTACCGTAACTGTTTCATATAATCGGACATTCTGCATGCCCCTTTGGCACCTGCTTCTTTTAGAAACGTCTCCTGCTCTTTTCTGATTCCGCCAATGGCATACACCGGTATGGGAACTGCCCCACAGATCTGTGTCAGAAAATCAAGACCTCGCCCCGGCAGACCTTTTTTACAATCCGTCTGAAAAATATGACCAGCAGTCAGATAAGTGGCGCCCAGTTTATACGCCTGGATTGCTTCCTCCACGCTGTGCACCGATGCCCCTACCAGAGAAAATTCTGTCAGCTTTCCTGTCTCCCGAACCGTCTTCTCCAGCACAGCCAGTGGCAGATGGATACTTTCACACCCTAATTCTCTTGCTGCATGATAAAAGTTATGGGGCACAAAGCAGATACCTGCCTTTTCACAAATTCCTTTGATCTGCCATGCCAGTTCCTTATATTCTCTTTCTTCCAAATCCTTTTCTCGTAAAATCACCATATCCGGCTTATCCTCTGATTCTGCCAGATAAGAGATCTGCTCCGGCAAAGGAACCGAACAAATCTTTCTGGCAGTTACGGCAATCCACTTAAAGGTACACATAATCGTTCATCACCGGCTGTAAGCCCTGTTCTTTTATGGCATCTATCACTTCTTTTACATTTCTGGTATCTGCGATTTCAAACTGGTCATCGCCCTGTTCTCCTTCCTCCCAATGACCGCCGATTCCGGTGCTGACACCTGCAGACATTTTCGTCGCCGCCAGCCCTATCACATGATCCCGAAAGCCTGCCCGCTCCCTGGTGGATATGGTCATGCCTGCAAAGGGCATAAAAATACGGTAAGCACACATAACCTGCAAAAGCTCCCTCTCATGAACATCCTTAGAATTTATTTTATCATTATTGATAATGGGACGCAGTCTTGGACAGGAAAAAGAAATCTCTGCCTGAGGATATTTTTTCTGAATCAGAGAAGCATGCATTCCAGTGGCAAAAGCATCTTTTCGAAAATCTCCTAAGCCCAACAGAGCTGCAAAGGCTACCCCCCGCATTCCGCCCCGCAGTGCCCGTTCCTGTGCATGGAACCGATATGGAAATACTCTTTTGTGTCCTGCCAGATGGAGCGTTTCATACTTTTTTGAATTGTAAGTTTCCTGAAATACTGTCACAAAGTCTGCACCACATTGCTGCAAATAAGCATATTCCTCTGTATTCATGGGATACACTTCAATCCCTACCATTTTAAAATACTTTTTTGCAATCTCACAGGCTTGTCCAATATATTCCACATCTGATTTTGCCCGGCTTTCTCCGGTCAAGATCAGAATCTCCTCTAAGCCTGTTTTGGCAATCGCCTCCATCTCCCGTTCAATGCTGTCATAGTCTAATTTTGCCCGACGAATTTGATTGCGGCAGTTAAAACCACAGTAAACACAATAATTTTCACAATAGTTGGAAATATAAATAGGGGTAAACAGATACACCGAATTGCCAAAATGTTTTCTAGTCTCCAAACGTGCTCTTTCTGCCATCTGCTCTAAATAAGGTGCTGCCGCCGGAGACAGCAGTGCCTTAAAATCTTCCAGTGTTACACTGTCTTTTTCCATTGCCTGTTTTACTTGTGCTTCTGTGTATTTATTATAATCATAGCTGTCCATGGCTGTCATAACCTGTTCCATAATATCCGAGTCAATAATCTCCATGGCTTCCATATACTCCATATGATTTGTTCTTTCCATAGCTGTGCCAAACCTCTCCTTAATCCCGCAAAAATCCCGTTAATGGGGAGGAAGCTGCTCCTCCCTTCGCCATCACACGTCCCAAACCTGCCAAATAAGCTTTCCTTCCCGCCTCAATGGCTGACTTAAAGGCACCTGCCATTGCTACAATATCTCCTGCGGTGGCAATGGCAGTATTTGCCATCACTGCCGCTGCCCCCATCTCCATCACTTCACAGGCCTGCGAAGGTCTGCCAATCCCTGCATCCACAATGACGGGCAAAGAGATTTCCTCTATCAGCATACCGATAAATTCTTTTGTGGCAAGTCCCTTGTTGGAACCTATGGGAGAAGCCAAAGGCATCACTGCCGCTGCTCCTGCATTGACCAAATCCCTTGCCACATTTAAATCCGGGTACATATAAGGCAAAACAACAAAGCCTTCCTCTGACAAAAGCTCTGTGGCTTTGATGGTTTCATAATTATCTGGCAGCAGGTACTTGCTGTCTTTGATAACTTCCACCTTCACAAAATCACCACAGCCCATTTCCCTTGCCAAATGTGCAATTCGCACCGCCTCCTCAGCATTTCTCGCCCCAGAGGTATTGGGTAAAATTATGGTGCCCTTGGGGATATGGTTCAGAATATTTCCTGCCCCCTCTGAATTTGCTCTCCGCACTGCCAGCGTAATCATCTGAGCACCAGCATGTTTTACCGCTGCATCAATTAACTCCACATTATATTTTCCGGAACCCAAAATGAACCGTGAGGTAAATTCTTGTCCTCCTAATACTAATTTGTCTTCCATTTTTATGCCAACCTCTCTCTTTTTTATCTCCAGTGCAACTATTTAGTACCCTCATAGTTACATTATTTTTTCGTAACTATTCAGTACCTTCATAGTTACAAGCAAAGAACCATGCAAAATTGCCTGCGGCAATGGTTCTTTGCCTGTTATATCCACTTTTTCTTATGGTCTGTACAGTAAATGCACAGACCTACGGAACAGTTACATTTCTTCTATGCTTCCTCTTCTCCCAGAATCAGCCGCAGTATCATATTGGCCTGATGTCCGGCACAAATACTGACTCTGGGAGACAGCAGCCCCATGCCTTTATAAGCATCTGATACCCCATCACCACTGAGATACAAGTGCCCCATGGGATGTTTCGTAACAATCTGGTTGCTGCTGCCATAGCCCGCCATACCAGAGCCCGAACATATTTTTGTGTCAGGCTGATACGTCAGTAAATAATTCACCAAGAGTGCCTTATCCTCAGGATTGTCAAAAGCTTCACAAACGAAGGTTTCTCCCTTCAGCAATTCTTTGATATTGTCTTTTGTGATCTTGCACTGAATGGTCTCCACTGCAATATAGGGATTGATTTCTGCTACCATTTTCTGCAATGCCTTGATTTTTGGTTCTCCTATATGCTCAATTCGGTAAGCCTGTCGATTTAAATTGGTGATATCCACCACATCATAATCTATCAGTTTCAGCCTGCCTATGCCGCTGCGTGCCAACATCAGAGTGATATTTGATCCCAGACCTCCCAATCCCGCAATACAGACCTTGGCTTCTCGAAATTTCTCATAGACTTCCTTGGTAAATCGCTGATCCATTGCCCGCTCTAATTGTTCTCTGGTAACCATCAGCCACCTCCCACAAAACTTACCACCTCAATGGTGTCTGTTTCACGGATCATCACTTGTTCATAACAATTCTTAGGCACAATTTCATCATTGCATTCCACCGCCACTCTGCGGCTGTCATAGCCTGTCTCCTTTAGATATGCAGCAATAGATTTTCCCACTGCTTCCTGTGTTTCTTTTCCATTGATTCTAACCATTTGCTCTCCTTTCTGATTTCTAATTTGAAAAAGGCTGCATGAAGAAGAACTACACCCGCGGTGGTGTACCCCTTCATGCAACCCTTGTTATGAGGTGTCAGCTCTGCTGACGGAGTCCTGATCACCCTTGTTACACTCTATTTCATATTATACCCATTTTTTTCAAAAAAGCAACTATAAACCTAAATTATTCACACTTCGTAACTATTCAGTACCTTCATAGTTACGAGCAAAGAACCATGCAAAATTGTT
>CAMWHJ010000127.1 GCA_947174015.1 uncultured Lachnospiraceae bacterium
TGCCTGTTATATCCACTTTTTCTTACGGTCTGTGCAGTAAATGCACAGACCTACCGAACAGTTACAATCAAATCAATTATCCAAGAAAAATAGTAACCTGTTCCAGCACATCCTCTGGTGATTCCAACTGGGGAAGGTGTTTGGTCTTTGGTATTGTGGTGGATTCTATGGAAGGATTGTAATATCCATAGTTTGCTATGGTTGTTTCAATATCATCCTCTTTGGCACCACCGATAATGAATAAGCTGTTATTAATGCTCTTTAAAGCGTGAATAATATTTAAATTGGTATATCTTCCTTTTAAGCTGGCAAAAAGGTATTTGGCACTGCCCAGATTGGAAGACTCATAATAAGTGTTGATCTGTTCTTCCCGTACTTTAAAGGGATTAAAAAAATAGGTTTCCACAAATTTATCTTCCACATTGGTTTTCATGGCATATAGGTTATACAGCAGTGTACCTAACACTGGAATTTCAATTAAGAGTTTTAGTAACTTGGTGCGTTTGGAAGGTATCTCATTCAAACGGTATAAACTCATTGGATTAATCATCACAATTTTGTTGAAAAGAGTATTATCATTGCTGCAGGCAGTGATAACTAGTGGTGCTGAATCGCCAGTAACCAGCACATCTGTCTTATGTCCAATAATGTTTTTTACAAAATCACAAATAAGCTGAACATACAAAAAATTAGTATAGGTTAAGTTCGGTTTTTCCGAACGTCCGCAGCCTAATAAATCAAGTGCATAAACAGTATGTGTTTTCGCTAACTCTGTTGTCAGCTCATTCCATTCGTAGGAGGAACTGCCACAGGTCAAATCGTGAATTAACAACAGTGGGGAACCACTTCCCTGTTTGGTGTAATAGATTTTTCCAAAACGCCATTGATAGAAATTTCCGGTACCGGTCTGCAGTAGTTCACGAATGGTGGCAGTGAAAGTTAGAAATTTATTTAAAAAGTGCATACTGACTACGCAGAGAGAAGTAAATAATACTAAATTTTTAAATTTTTTTTTCATAAAGAACACCCTTCCTTACTAAATTTATTTAACTGTTCCATAACATCCACAGTTACAATGATACATGTTTATAGTATAAAACATTCTGCGAAGATATACAAGAAAAGAAAGAAAAAATCAGTGAAAAAGCATATTGTATTTGCATGGGTATTCCCTTATAATTAATATATTAAGGTTATTTTAAAAAAATGTTAAGGGGTTGAAATACCATTGGAGGAGAAACATATTACGGCAAAAGAAAAAAAATCCAGCATGGAAGAAACACTATTTTTTTATTATAAGCAGATAGTGGATGAAAGAATGAAGTTAGAATTTTCTTTGGATTCTCACCAAAAGCATTTGGAAGAAGTAAAACAACATATTGCTTATTTTAAAGAGACCGTAGATGAGATAGAAATTTTCAAACCGAAAGTTAATTATTCTATGGATGTGGAGAAAAAGAAAAGTCTGATTCAGGAGAAACAGTTGCTGGAATCTGCCATGGAAGAGGAAAAAGAACATCTGGAGGAACTTAGAAAAAAAGAGAAAGATTATAGGGAAATTATCAGTTGGACAAAATCCATTCGTGTGGTGGAGGAAAAAGGAGAGAAGTACCAGTTAGAGGAAGGCAAAATTCATATGCTTGAGATTCAGGAGATGGAACGCCAGAGAATTGCAAGAGAACTGCATGATTCAGCAACACAAAATTTGGTGGCTTTGGTCAATAAACTGGATTTTTGTTCTTCCATGGCAGATATGGATAGTGTCAGGTGTCGTTTGGAGATACAAACTGTCATGAAACATTTGAAGGAAATCATTGCTGATATTCGTGAAACCATCTATGATTTAAGACCCATGGCATTTGATGATATTGGCTTGGATATTACTTTGAAACAATTTTTAGATAAGGTAAAATGTGAAACAAATTTGCATATTACTGTAAAAGATGAAGAGAATATTTTAGAGCGCAAAGGGCTGAAAATGATTATAAAGCTTTCTGTTTTTCGAATTATGCAAGAAGCATGCAGCAATATTGTAAAACATGCCAAGGCAAAGAATATTTTTATTTCTGTATGCAGGGAACAGAATCTTTTGTGCTTTTCTGTAATGGATGACGGTAAGGGATTTTGCCTGAAAAAATTAGAACAAATAAGTCATAAGGACAATTCAGGTTTTGGAATTTCAATGATGAGAGAGCGAGTGTATTTACTCTCAGGAGATTTTCAGATAAATTCAGAAGAAGGAAAAGGAACTACAATTACAGTTAAGATACCATTTTTGGAGGAGGATATTTATGCCGATTAAGGTACTACTAGCGGATGATCATTCTATGATTCGGGAAGGAATCAGACAATTGTTGGAATTGATGGGAGAGATTGAGGTAATTGGTGAAGCAGCAGACGGAGTGGAATGTATAAATCTACTGAAGAAAGTAAAACCGGATATTTTACTTTTGGATATTAATATGCCGCATATGAATGGATTACAGGTTTTGGAAAAAATTAGCCGCGGTAAGATTCCTGTAAAGATTATTGTTCTTACTGTTCACAATGAAGTGGAATACCTGATGAAATCCCTTGATATTGGTGTGGATGGGTATTTGTTAAAGGATGCAGGCTCGGCAGAACTAAAGAAAGCGGTTTTTAGTGTTTATAATAATGTAAAATATATCCAGCCGGAGCTGCTGCCATTGTTGAATCAAAAGCTTGTGGAAAAGGAGAGTGATTTGGACAAGATTCATTCTCTTACCAAGCGGGAAATGCAGATTTTAAAGCTGATTTCCGAGGGACTATTTAATAAAGAGATTGGTGACCGATTAAATATCAGTGAAAGAACCGTAAAAAATCATGTATTTAATCTATTTAAGAAGATTGGAGCCGCTGATAGAACACAGGCTGCTGTGTTTGCCATTCGAAATAATGTGGTGGATGTTAAATAGTTTTAGATGTTGAGATGAAATATGGATGATTAAAATTTCAGATCTTGTTTCTAAAGCTTTTAATATACAATAAAAGTGCCGATATATTTTAGGTAGAACGAAATAACTTTCATTTTTTCGTAGGTGTCTATATTGAAATAATATAACTGTTCCGTAGGTCTGTACATTTACTGCACAGACCGTAAGAAAAAGTGGATATAACAGGCAAAGAACCATTG
>CAMWHJ010000128.1 GCA_947174015.1 uncultured Lachnospiraceae bacterium
ACAATTTTGCATGGTTCTTTGCTTGTAACTATGAAGGTACTGAATAGTTACAAATTCTATAAGAAATGATATGTAAGAAGTGTTATGACAGAATTTTATCAAAAAATAAATATACAACTAAATAAAGATGCAGTCTTAGCACGAATGGACGGAGATAAAACAAAGGAGTTGACACAGCAGGTAGGGGAACGGTATGAGGAATTATTGCCTGTTTTTTTGGATACTATTTCGCCGGAAATTCGTCTGGAAATTGAAAAGGAGGAAGGCTATGCCTATGTACTATTAACTCTTGGATGTGAGATCTGCGAAAGAATTCCGGCAGAGATGAGGCAGGGGAATGTGATGGATTCCCTGCTTTTGGATGCCATGGCAGACACCTACCTTTTTCAGATGGATAACAGTCTGCCTGAAATCACCAAGGAGACTTTTGCTCATCTGAAATTGGGCATTGCCAGACGTTTAGAACCGGGGGTGGATATCCCCTTAGAACAGCAGCAAAAAATATGGGATGAGGTAAAGCGTTCGGAAGACTTTTTGTCCATGACCAAGGGCTATATGTTTGAACCGGTGAAAACATTCGGCTATATTTTAAAACTGACAGAAGATGAACAGGTGTTTGCCATGCAGCATGATTGCAGTAAATGTTCGAATCTCCACTGCAAAATGCGGGGCAAGGTATCAATGGAGATGCAGCAAAAAGACAGCTTTTCTGTGATCACCGCAGGAACCACCATAAAGCAGGACACCTTACAGGAGCCTCCCTATCAGATTGCAGTGGATTTGGGAACCACCACCATTGCCATGCAGCTTTTAGCAGGCAGCAAGGCAGTACCCATTGCCAGTTATACCGCTGTCAATTCCTGCCGGCGTTTTGGTGCAGATGTGATTACCAGAATTGAGAATGCCAATCAGGGAGGGCTTGATAAACTGACTGCACTGTCCCGCAGGGACATTTTGCAGGGAATGCAATCTTTGTGTCGAGAAATGGGACTTGCTCTGAAGGATATCGGCCGTATTGGGATAGCCGGAAACACTACGGTAAGCCAGATTTTTCTGGGACTCTCATTGCATGGGTTGGCAGGCTATCCTTTTGCACCTTCATATGAGGGCTTTGTGAACAGGAGTTTCTCGGAACTTTTTCCCGGATTTTCAGATGTAGAGACAGAAGTGATTGTATTTCCTCCCATATCTGGCTTTGTGGGCGGCGATATTGTGGCAGGTTTGTATCAGTGTGGATTTTTTTGTAAAGAAAGACCATCCATGTTGATTGATTTAGGCACCAATGGGGAGATGGCTTTGGGTACCAAGAATCAGATTCTGGTAACTTCTGTGGCAGCAGGTCCAGCCTTTGAGGGTGGAGGTCTTGTGCATGGGGTGGGCAGTATTGGAGGAGCTATTTCTGCTTTTGAGCTTTCTGGCGGGCAGAGTAAAATTACCACCATTCAGCAGGCACCTCCCATTGGCATCTGCGGTACTGGAATGGTGGAAATTCTATCAGAAATCAAGGATAGACGTATCATAAATGAAAAGGGAAATTTAATCAGTCCCTATGACAGAGACGGCTTTGTGGTGACAAAGGACAGGGAAGGAAAAGAAATCTCCATCTACCAGCAGGATGTGAGAGAACTGCAGCTTGCCAAAGGTGCCATTGGTGCCGGCATTGAAATGCTGGCTAAGGCAGGGGAAAAGACATATCGTCAGATACCGGAAGTATATGTGGCAGGAGGCTTTGGTTATCGCATGAATATCCGAAAGGCAGTGAATATCGGCATTTTTCCCAAAGAGTTTCTGGGAAAAATCAAGGCAGTTGGCAATACTTCTTTGGCAGGCGTGGAGAGCTTTCTCAGAGATGACACAGCACAAGAGAAAATTCTTTCCCTTGTGGCAAATTCTCAGGAGGTGGTGTTAGCCAACAGGGAAGAGTTTCAGGAAATTTATATAAAACATATGGATTTCAAATAATTTGCGGTTCCAACATAGTTATATTTTTTTGTTTCTATCGTAAAATAGTAGAAAAGAAAAAATGTGTTGGGAATCGTTGTGAAAGAAAAGAATGGGCACTTATACCTTCTTGGAGGTATGACGGTATTATTGCTGTTGCTGCAGATATTTTTAATCTCTAAAAACCATTTAGAATCGGGATGGGATATGCAGGTTTGGAGCAGAATTGCAGGAAAAGATATGGAGATTTCCAAAACAGAGACAAAAAAGATAGCTCTTACATTTGATGACGGACCTCACCAAAAGTATACCCCTATGCTTTTGGACGGCCTGAAGGAACGGAATGTAAAGGCTACTTTTTTTTTAATGGGAGCCAATGCAGAGAAATATCCGGAGATTGTGAAAAGAATGTCAATGGAAGGTCATGTCATCGGGAATCACAGCTACTCCCACATAGAATTAAGTGCTGTTAGGGAGGCACAGGCATGTACGGAGATTACCAAGACAAATCAGATCTTAACAGAATACACAGGAAAAGCACCGGAGTATATACGACCGCCCTTTGGTGCATGGAGCCATAATTTAGATTGTGTTACCAGCATGATTGTGGTACTGTGGGATATTGACCCCCTGGACTGGAAATGCCAGAATACGGATCAGATTGTAAAAAGGGTGGTGCCAAAAGCAGAAGAAAATGCTATAATACTTTTGCATGATTCTTATGAAACTTCTGTGGAGGCAGCATTGCAAATTATTGATAAGCTGCAAAAGGAAAATTTTGAATTTGTCACGGTGGATGAGATTATATTGGAGTAAATGTGATAGAAGATTAGACAATACTTATGTTGTAACATTAGTGAAAGCGATGATATTATTGATAATAGGGAACAACAGTTTTTGTATATTTGAATTGTAAATTGCCAGTAACTGTTCCGTAGGTCTGTGCATTTACTGCACAGACCGTAAGAAAAAGTGGA
>CAMWHJ010000129.1 GCA_947174015.1 uncultured Lachnospiraceae bacterium
CCACTTTTTCTTACGGTCTGTGCAGTAAATGCACAGACCTACTGAACAGTTACCACACTTCTATCTTTCCTTCATCTTTTGCTTTCTCTGATACATTCTCTCATCCGCTTTCCGCATAATATCCTGCAGCCGTTCCCCACCGGCAGCCCGATAAGCCCATGCACCAAAGGCAATACTGATGGGGTGTACAAAGTCATTATCCCACTCTTTCAACTGTTCGTTTATTTTGAAACATTCCCCTTCCAACTCTTGTGCTGTCATTTTGTGGGCAATCACACAAAATTCATCTCCGCCCAACCGATAGCATTGACTGTCAAACTTATGTAAGAAACGCAGCTTTTCTGCCACAATTTTAATGGCATCATCTCCCTTTTGATGTCCCATGTTATCATTGATTTCCTTTAAACCATTCATATCTACATATAAAACTGTCACTGACTCATTGCCCTGTTCCAGCACATCAATATCCCGATCAAAAGCCCGGCGGTTTCCCATTTTGGTCATATCATCCATATAAGCCATGCGCTCATATGCCTTTTTCTCAATGTTTTCCCCATATAAGGACACACCCTGTTTTACTGCACAGATACCTGCCACGGTCATAATCACCATAAACTCAATTCTGGAAAAGAATCCGTTGCCAAACTTATCCCACACATAAAAATCCATCAAATCTAAAAACAAAACAAGAATGGTAGAGGAATATATCAACACTGACAACAGCAGGTTGGTATAAGATTTCCTTTTTTGGGACAGCTCCCTCACAAAATCTGTCAAAAACACAAACAGATTTACCGCATCCATAACATGAATCACCGTCAACATCTCAAAGAAATCTGCAATTTCCATAAGCTGCAGTAAAATTTGCAGAATCGGAATCAAAATATCTATAATGATCAAAAACTTAAAATGTTTTTCGTTGGTAATGAATCCCATCTGCTTCATAGAGAAAGCAATCATTACAATAACAAGAGAAAAGGACACAAAATTCACCATCTGAATCACATAAGCATTTCCAAAAAAGAACTGCCATCCTCTTGCTTCCGTAAAACTCCATATAGTTAATACAAGATAACAACAGCCTGTATTAAAAAACAACATCGGCTCAAAATTTTCAGAAAAAAACACTTGTATCATAAACAGAAATAATGCCACAATCATAGGGACAATGCACATGACTAACAAAGGAGCACTGTCTCTTAAAATATGCAGCAGCATATCCCCGCGCTGCCCCTGATAGATCATGCGATACTTACCGGAATACATAGTGTAAGGACATTTCACCGATACTGTCAGCTTCGTACCCACAGGCAGATTGCCAATGGAAACCACATTCCATATACTCCCTGGTGTTTTACCATGTACAATGGATTTTTCTTCGCCAAAGGAATATAGCAGCTCCTCATCTGCATATACTCTTACAAAGGAGTGATCTGTGCGAAAACCTATCACTTCATCTTTCGTGGTATCTTCTGTAATATAATAATAAATGCTTGTATATTCATCCTTTTTGTCATTCAATTTTACAGGCAGTTTCACTGCTTCATGGGTATCTTCCTGATACCAGCCCTGCTGTAATTCTTTCAGCTGAAATTTATTATAATAACCACTGTCAATGTCAGCACAGCCATAAAGCAATGCACCAGTCATCAGCAGTACAATCAAAATCCCCAGATAGAATGGTCGGTAATAACGTTCCATTCGCCTCATACACTCACCCCACTATTATCTTTATTATGTTTATATTACTCTGTTCTGGGGGAAAATGCAAACAGTTTATAATATATAATTCTCGTAACTATTCAGTACCTTCATAGTTACAAGCAAAGAACCATGCAAAATTGCCTACGGCAATGGTTCTTTGCCTGTTATATCCACTTTTTCTTACGGTCTGTGCAGTAAATGCACAGACCTACGGAACAGTTACTAATTCTCCCATATTCTGATGCTCCCGTTTACGAAAGCAGCCGTTTGATAAATTCCTTGCGATGATTAAGAAACAGCTCCGTAACCTGATAGCTTTCCGTCTCTTCATAGATACATGGCCGTATCTCATCTTTGTCAAAGGACAAAATCTCTGCTTTTGGAATTCCCAATAAAATGGGGGAATGACTGGCAATGATAAATTGTGCCCCCTGCTCTGCCATTTTTGCAATCTGAATAAACAGAGTCAACTGTCTCTGGGGTGACAAGGCAGCCTCCGGCTCATCCATAATGTAAAGTCCTTCACTGTCAAAAGACTGAAAAAAAGCTAAAAAACTTTCCCCATGGGACTGCTCATGCAAACCTTTTCCGCCGTATTTTTCATAATACACTTCTTTTGGAGTAGTATCCCGATAGTCCTCTGCTTTGCTTGCTACATTGAAAAAGCTCTCCGCCCGAAAAAAGTATGCTGATTTGGGACGTCTCCAGCCCTTTACCAGCCGAAGACTTCCCTTTAACTCTGACACATCATCATAGGTAGAAAATCGATAGTTTAAGGTACCGCCCTCTGGATTAAAACCATAGGAAACTGCCAATGCCTCCAGCAGCGTGGATTTCCCGGTTCCGTTTTCCCCCACAAAAAAAGTAATATTTTTATGAAACACCAATTCCTGCAAATTTGCAATGACAGGAATCTCCCACAAATAGGAGTCCCTGCTTAAGTTTGTCTTATCTAACCGTATCGCTTCTATATACTTATCATTCATGTATCATTCTCCTCACCTTTCCTATTACTCTCCACTCATCTTTTCCTTTCCGCCACACTTCTGCAAATTCTTGTAACTATTCAGTACCTTCATAGTTACAAGCAAAGAACCATGCAAAATTGCCT
>CAMWHJ010000130.1 GCA_947174015.1 uncultured Lachnospiraceae bacterium
AAAAAATGAGATTCCATATTTTGGGAGGCAGTAACTATTCATGCGTTTGTCGTGCCCTATTTCCCTAAACCTCTTGCAAAATATGCCAAGATGGTTTATAATCAAATCAGAAACCGAAGGATTTTGGTTGGTCCAACGGTTGCTCAATCGGAAACATATAATCAATTAAGAATTTTTAACGGATTACAGGCTATCCCCTATTGGCGTTAGGGGATAGCTTTTTCCGTTATTTGCGGTTGTTTCTAGTGTCTATGTATGTTAAGGCTGCAAACACAACCAATAAAAGCGTAAGTACTTCTAATGTATTCATACCGACCTCCTTTCCGTTTCCAGAAAGGACAACCGCAGACTATCCCCACTTGCTCTAATCTGACTACTGCCATTGTATCACATTTTGTCAAAGAATACTAGCAAAGTTTCCTTCATATCCTTATAATATTACAAATCACTGCTTCTTTTATGAAGGATGGAATACCAGCAAATCCTGTATTTCACACTCCAACACTGTACAAAGTTTGCATAAAACATATGTATCCAAACGGGTAATGTTATTATTGCAGTAATTATCTATCTGCTTCCAATTCATTTCTGCTTTATAGGAAAGTTTGTTTTTGCTTATTCCTTTTTCCTCTATCAATTCATTCAATTTTATCTCTAAACGACCATAATCTTCTTCCACCCGTGTATTTTCTTTCCCTGTCATGCTTGATTTTTCTATTTTCAACTGTTTCAAAAATAATTGAAAAGTCATAAGCTGCCGGATATAATTCTGTAGCTGCCACATGAAGTTTTACCCTTCTATGATTAATCCATATTTTTTTACCGGGTAATTGTACTCTTAAAACACCTTTCTCATTCATTGGCTCACAAACAATACCAATCTTCTTATCTGGATAGACCATAACACTATCCCCCAACTTATATTTTATACTAAGTTCTGTGCTACCCTTTGGCTTTCTGCTTTTGGAAATTTTATTTGAATTTCTTTTTTCAATCACAGTATCTTTTTTCTAAAAAAGATAAGTATCAATTGCACCCTCGCCATATGCCGCCTTTATTGTTACCCGCAACATTTCATTTGGCATTCCAAGCCTGTCTGCTATATATAAGACACAACTTTCACCTGCTTCACCAATCACCATTTGATAGGTTGATTGTAAAGTTTCCTTATCAAAAGTCATCCTTGCATTCATGATATCCTGTGCTTTATCAGCATATTCTTTTATTTCAGGATAATGTGTCGTAACAAGAAAAATAGCACCACTTTGGACTGTTTTTATATCACACTTACAGCCTTTCTCCGTCAAATATCTGTTGATTTGATTCACAAAATCACGGAAACGTTTGTACATAAGTACTCAATATTGTTAAAAATTGATATCAGCTTTTCTTGCCTGACTGCATAGTTCACGGACATTTAAGGTATAGGTTTTTCCATCTTTAACAAAGTGCGTTCCGCACTGCCGAAACTCAAAATGCACATTACAGGAAATACATTGCTCACGTATGGCAAGTACCCATTCATAATCAAGAGGTCTGGCATTTTTATCCGATTCACCGCCAACCACAACCAACTCGATATTATCCAAATAGGCTGACAGGTCTATGCTCTCTATCAAAGGCTGGCAAATAATATTTTTATGCCTGATAGGAAGCTCCTTAAAAATGGGAAGCCTATAATCTGCCCTGTCTTGATTTTCAACTGTACAGCCAACAGTTACATTATCATACCCATCGTTCCAATCTTTCGGAATACAATCCATAAAACGCTCAATCCGCTTTGTAAGAAAGAAAAAGTGCAGATCAGAACGCTCCTGTATCATGCTCCAACATTCCTCACGCCAACCATCAGCATCCTCAATTAGAAAATCTGTGGAAAAACAGAGATACACAAATTGTCCCGATTTCATCTTGTATGCTCCTGACTTGTTTTTAACGACAGGGGCATAGAAATTATCCGTCTTTACAATATTGTTCGTATCAATTCCACGCTTATAATCCCCCTTATGAATATAGCAGTATTTACACCCCTCACTGTGTTTGTGGCAACCTCGCCACGGATTCCATATTGCCATAAAAAATCTCCATTCTAATGTATCTCAAATATCCCCATAATTCATCAGTTCTACATCTGGCTCTCTAATGATTTTATTTGCTTCTCTGTTTGATAAGCAAGAATTTTTGCCGCACATTTATCAGTCCCACACAATAGAAAAACAATGAAAACCATCAGGAACAAGCGGTCTACAGGAAAATAGGGAATCCATCGCAGATTCCTCCCATTCCTCTGCCCCTCCCGAACACAGCCATTCGCATCTTGCAAGTGTTTCCAATTCCGGTGCTGAAAGAGAGGTACATACTATGAGTGACTCTCCCGCAAGAACCAATACCTCTTCCCCCTCATACTCCTCAATTTCCGTGTCATTGTGCAGTTCAACACGAATCCATGCGACATCCGGTCTTTTCTCAAGTTTCCGCATCAGTTCCCATATTTCAGCAATGGAAGGGCGTCCAAAGTCGCAGTCATTTGGAGCAATGGAATCCTCCGCCGTATTTCCATCAAAAAATTCATCAAGCGTCAAAAGAGGCAGGCGGTCATCATTTTCCTCCATTAGCTTTTTAAACACATTCAGCCCTATCATGGTCTTTTCCTCCTCTACTTTTGATTTTTCCAATTCCACAAACCGGAATTTGTAGAATAGTATTTCGCCCTTTCTATTTCAATGATAGCTT
>CAMWHJ010000131.1 GCA_947174015.1 uncultured Lachnospiraceae bacterium
AATTTTGCATGGTTCTTTGCTCGTAACTATGAAGGTACTGAATAGTTACAAAAAGTAAAATAAATAAATTGGGGGAAGCTATTTTATGAAAGAATTTAAAGGAGCCATTTTTGATTTAGATGGAACCATTTTGGATTCCATGTGGGTATGGAAGCAAGTGGATATGAATTTTCTGGGGAAACGTGGAATTCAAGTACCGCCGGATTATGTAAAGGAAATTTCTGCATTGAATTTGAATACTGCTGCCATCTATACCATTGAGCGCTTCGGTCTGCCGGATTCTGTGGAGTCAGTTATGCAGGAATGGTTTGAAATGGCAGAAAAGGAATATGCAGAGGATGTGCAGCTAAAAAATGATGCCAGAGAATATTTAGCATATTTGAAGGCAAAAGGTGTGAAATTGGCGGTGGCAACTTCCTCCAGTGATGGATTATTTTTGCCCTGCTTAGAGCATAATGGGATTTACGAATTTTTCGATGCCATTGTTACCACCATGGAAGTGGAGCGGGGCAAAGAATTCCCGGATGTGTATCAGGAGGCGGCGAGACGCATTGGTTGTAAACCCTCGGAATGCATGGTCTTTGAAGATATCTTAAAGGGAGTCAGGGCAGCGAAAGAAGGAGGCTTTTATGTGGTGGCGGTTGAGGAGGAGCATTCCAAAGAGGATTGGCAGGAAATCAGAGAAGTGGCTGACAGATACATAGAAGAATTTGAGGAGATGATGTAGTAGATGAAGAAAGTACTTACTATTGCAGGCAGTGACTGCAGCGGTGGTGCCGGTATACAGGCAGATATTAAGACAATTACAGCCCATGGACTTTATGCCATGAGCGTTATTACTGCAATTACAGCCCAGAATACCACAAGGGTATCCAGCATAGAAAGTATTTCTCCAAAGATGGTGAAAAAACAGTTGGAAAGCGTTTTTTGGGATATCTTTCCGGATGCAGTTAAAATAGGAATGGTTCAGAATCAGGAAACGATTCAGGTGATTGCAGAAAATTTAGAACAATATTGTCCCAAGCATGTGGTGGTGGATACGGTGATGGTATCCACCAGTGGAAAACGGCTGTTGGAGGAATCTGCCATAAGTGCCCTCAAGGAAAAATTAATTCCCTTAGCAGACATTATTACTCCCAATATTCCCGAAGCACAGGTGTTAAGCAATGTGCAGATAAGAGATAAGGAGAGCAGAATTCAGGCAGCAAAAAAGATTGCCCAAAATTATAAAGGAGCAGTGCTGATTAAAGGCGGTCATGACAGTAACAATGCGGATGATTTGCTGTATCAGCAAGGAAATGTAATATGGTACGAAAGTCCTCGCATTGACAATCAGAACACCCATGGAACCGGCTGTACTTTATCCTCTGGCATTGCCTGCGGTCTGGCACAGGGATATTCCATGGAAGAATCAGTGGCTTATGCCAAAGAATACATTACTGGAGCCCTGCAGGCTGGTCTTGATCTGGGACAGGGAGCAGGTCCTTTGAATCACATGTGGCGGCAAACGAGGCAAGAATGGTAGGACACACGGTACGGTATTGTAGGTTTACTGCTCAGTTGTGGTATTTTGCAAACTGGTATGTTCAAAGGAAAGAAAACTGGATGGTTACAAAAGTTCACTGATATGTTACTCTGATGATAATGTATTGGTTGCTTCTATAATACAATAGAAAGAAAAAGAGGTAATGTGATGAAACGACAACGACGCATAGCGGTAATCAACGATATGACAGGCTTTGGGCGATGTTCCATAGCCGCATCACTCCCTATTTTATCTGCAATGAAGATACAGTGCTGTCCTCTTCCCACAGCAATCTTATCTGCTCATACAGGATTCCCCAATTTTTTTCTGAAGGATTTCACACCATATATGAAAGAATATATGGAACATTGGAAGTTTCTTGATTTGGAGTTTGACGGCATTGCCACTGGATTTTTAGGCTCGAAGGAACAGATATCAGAGGTGATTAATTTTTTTCAATTGTTTAAGACCGAGAAAAATCTTGTGTTAGTGGATCCGGTAATGGGGGATTATGGAAGGCTTTATAGTTCTTATACAGAGGAAATGTGTAATGAGATGAAGCGGCTGGTGCCCTATGCTGACATATTAACACCAAATCTGACGGAAGCCTGCCGCCTGCTGGACATTCCTTATGATCAGGCAGATATTAGCTCTGCCGGATTGCTAAAGATATGTAAGGCTCTCAGTGATATGGGACCGGGAAAGATAGCCCTTACTGGTCTGCAGAGTGAGGGAGAAATCACTAATTTTCTCTATGAAAGAGGCAGAACATGGAGAAAGGTTTTGGTGGAGAAAATCGGCAAAGACCGTTCCGGTACAGGGGATGTGTTTTCTTCCGTATTGTTTGGAGATATGATCAATGGCAAGGATTTCTTTTCCGCAGGTAAAAAGGCGGCAGATTTTATTACCAAAGCCATCCGTTTTACCATCCAGTTAGACACTCCGGAAAATTATGGTTTATGTTTTGAAGAATTTTTAACAGAATTGTAACTGTTCAGAGCCAAACACCTCGAAAACATACAGTGTCTTCGAGGTCGGCTCTGAACAGTTACACAGAATTGAAAAAATCGTAACTGTTCAGTAGGTCTGTGCATTTACTGCACAGACCGTAAGAAAAAGT